>SFNH01000107.1 GCA_004554205.1 Clostridium sp. | reverse complement strand
GCATTTGCAGGCGAGTCCCAGGCGCGCAACAAGTACACCTTTTTCGCTTCTGCCGCAAAGAAGGCGGGCTACGAGCAGATGGCTGCCCTGTACCTCGAGACGGCCGATCAGGAGAAAGAGCACGCAAAAATGTGGTTCAAGGAGATCCACGGTATCGGAGATACGGATGAGAACCTTGCGGACGCCGCCGCGGGTGAAAACGCAGAGTGGACCGATATGTATGTACGCATGGCGAGAGAGGCCGATGAGGAGGGTTTCCCGGAGCTTGCCGAAAAGTTCCGCCTCGTTGCCAAGGTTGAGGCTGCCCATGAGAAGCGCTACTTAAAGCTGCTTGAGAACTTAAAGAAGGATGGCACCTTTAAGGGCGACGCTCCCCTTGGCTGGAAGTGCCGCAACTGCGGATATATCCACGAGGGCCCGGAAGCTCCGGATGTCTGCCCGGTATGCGCGCACCCGAAGGCTTATTTTGAGAGGAAAGCTGAGAACTACTAATAAAGGAAAAGGCTGCCGTAAGATCATATTGCGGCAGCCTTTTTCTGCGAATTCAGCGAAGGATAAACGGTTCCCTCCAGCCGGCGCGCACCCGCTCCCCCGGAGCAAAGCCGCTCCCCTCCCTGCCGGAGAGGTTCGCCCTCATAGTACGTTTCCCGTCACTGATCTCATAAAGCGTGTGAGCGCCCATAAAGCTTACGCCCGTTATGATAAATCCCCCTTCCGGGTCTCTCTCAAGCCACACATCCTCCGGTCTTACGATGGCGTCATGCCCGTCTTTCTGCACATAATTCGCCTTTCCCACGAAAGACGCCACATACGCGCTCTTCGGCTCAAAATAAATCTCCCTCGGCGTCCCCACCTGGACAGCCAGCCCCTTTTCCATGACCACGATCCGGTCAGAAAGACTTAATGCCTCCTCCTGGTCATGCGTCACAAAGACCATTGTGATCCCGAGCCTTCTCTGAAGCTCCTTTAGTTCCTCGCGAAGCTGTATCCTGAGTCCCGCGTCAAGATTGGACAGCGGCTCGTCAAGAAGCAGGATCTTAGGCCCCGTCGCCATGGCGCGGGCTAACGCCACTCTCTGCTGCTGGCCTCCCGAGATCTCACCGATCCGCGCGCTCTCGTATCCGTTAAGCCCGACAGCTTTTAACTGCTCTCTGGCGATGGGAACCGCGTCCTTTTTTCGCATCCTGCGGAAATGCCGGAGGCCATAGCAGACATTTTCCAGCACATTCAGATGCGGGAACAGGGCGTAGCTCTGGAACACCGTGGATACCGGCCTTCGCTCCGGCGGAAGGTCCGTAATGTCGGTATCCCCTAGCATGATCCTTCCCGAATCCGGCCGGATAAAGCCGCCTAACAGGTTCAGAGTCGTCGTTTTTCCGCAGCCCGACGGGCCGAGGAGCGTCACAAAGGAGCCCTCCTCGATCTCAAGATCCAGGCATTTTAAGCCCTTGTCCTCCTCATACAGCTTTTTCAGGCTTTTCATCTGCAAAAACATCGCATTTCCCTCCCCGATCCGAACGGTTTAACAAACTCATGGCTATCAGATTGATCCCCACCGTGACAAGAATGATGAACACAGCCTGGACGGAAGCCACGCCGTAACGCCCATTCTCAATCGACTGAAAAAGCTCCGCGCTGGCCACATTCTTCCCCGGTGAGATCAGGAAAATAATCGCTCCGACCGCCGTCATGCAGGATGTGAACACCGAGATAAATCCCGTCACGAAGGTCGGCTTTAATAGCGGCAGGATAACGCCGAAAAGAACATCTGTTCTGCTCGCGCCCAGATCCCTCGCCGCGTCCTCCAGCCTGCGGTTGAGCCCCGCAAACGCCGCGTTTGACGCCTTGTTCGTCAGCGATATCTGGCGGAACGCCATATTCAGGATAATGATGGCGCTCGTCCCCCGGATATAGATCGGCGGGTGGGAAAACGCCGCCACATACCCCAGGCCGTAGAAGGTTCCCGGAATAATATACGGCAGCGACGCCAGAAACTCCGCCCCGCGCATTCCCCGGATCTTTCTTCTGTGCGTATAGTAGGACAAAAGAATGCCCAGGAGGGAAGCCGCAAACGCCGCAATCGCGGAGTATACCAGGCTGTGCCGAAACGAGCTCCACTGCGAGCGCGGAAGCTTCCCGAAATAGTCAAGCGTAAAATCCAGTCTCCCGCTCGCCGTATTGGAGAACGCGG
Organism: Clostridium sp.; assembly: GCA_004554205.1. Lineage (GTDB taxonomy): Bacteria > Bacillota > Clostridia > Lachnospirales > Lachnospiraceae > Brotaphodocola. The sequence goes on along the minus strand of SFNH01000107.1, from coordinate 4,036 downwards.
ACAGGAAAATATTGCCGTATTTTAACGCCATCACAAGGAAGAACAGGCCCGTCACTCCCCATGTGACAGCCGCGACCCAGCCGGTCAGAGAATATACGGGCGCACCGTCAAACGCTGTGCGGTCCGTCGCGCTGTTTTCCCCATTCAGCTTCATCGCCCGGTAGTAAAAATAAAAGGCCACCGCCGCCGCGGGTACCATCAGCACGCTGATCGCCGAGGCGCGCCCCAGATTCGCCGTGGAGATCGCCTGCGTGTACGCCTCTGACGCGAGCACCTTATAATTGCCTCCGATGACGATTGGCGTCCCGAAATCCGCCAGATTCATGGTAAACAGCATGAACAGGACAGAAAGGATACCGGGGCGCATGAGCGGAAAGATCACGCTAAGCAACGTCTGCCCCGGCGTCGCGCCCAGATCCCTTGAGGCGAGGATCATTCTCTGATCCATATTGTCAAAGGAGTTTAAGAGCATCAGCGCGGCAAAGGAGACGCTGCCGATCACCTGCAAAATCACGATCCCATGCCAGCCGTAGGGATTGACGCTTAAGCCCAGGAGCTGGTATGTGACGAGCCCCCGCCTGCCGAACAGAAGAATATACGCTAACGCCGACACAAAGGGAGGCGAGATCATCGTCAGAAGCAAAGCTTTGCGGATAAACTGCCGCTTTCTTCCATCCGCCGCAAAGGCCGCCAGCGCGATAAAAAAGACCGCCGCCGTCGTAAAAACAGATGAGAGCGCCGCGACCCACAGGCTGTTTTTGATGAGCCTTACGCTTTTCGGCGATGCCAGCTCCACATAATATTCCAGCGTAAAACGTCCTTCCTTAAAAAAGCTGGTCGCCACAACGGACGCAATGGGATAGAGAATAAACAAGGCGATGCCCGCAAGCACCGCGCAGAGGATCAGACGATCCGCAAACTCTGCCGCACCGTAGCGCCCGCGCTTCCTTTTCTCCGAATACATATCCATTTCCCTTCTCCTTAGCCGCCTGATTGCCCATTAAGAATAAAGAGTTCCGCTCGCGGAACTCTCGCGCCGGAGCGCGGCTGCGTCAGCAGCCTGTTTCCTAAGCGCAGAGTGCGCATCCTTGCGGAACATTTTTACTTTATAGGAAATTCGGAGGAATTTCCTATAAAGTGAAAAATGGGCTGCCGCAAATATCAGTCGTCCATTTGCGGCAGCCCCCAAACACTCGTTACTTGCTGTCCTTGTCTCCTACCATCTCAGCCCACTTTGCAAGGATATCTTCCCTCTGGCTTCCGAAAAGCAGGACGTCCTGGTTGATCAGCTTGCCTGTGTCAACATTTCCGATCGCCTCCGGAACCGCAACGTCCCCGCGCGCCATCACGCGGGCGTCCGCCTCGCGCAAGGCCTCCTGGCCTTCCTTTGAGAGGAAGTAATCCACAAACACCTTCGCCGCCTCCTTATTCGCGGAGTTTTTAAAGATCGCGATCGGCGCCGGAGTCCACGGGATCATATCCTCCGGATAGACCGCCGTCACCGGATATTCATTTTCCATCGCGAACGTACTGCCCGTCATAGCGAGAACCGCAACGCCGAATTCACCTGCCGCGCACTTCGGGCCCGGCTCGCCGCCGCCCTGCGCGTAGAAATCCACATTGTCATTGATTCTGCTCCATACATCCCAGCCCTTCTCCTCGCCGTACGCCTGAAGCGTTCCGTTGAGGATCGCATACTGTGTGCCGGAGATTGCCGGGGAAGCCATGATGATCTCGCCCTTATACTTCGGATCCGCCAGATCCTCCCACGTCTTCGGGATCTCCAGATTCTTCTCCGCCAGCACGTCATTATTTACAAGGAAGCCTGCCGGAACAAGCGCGAGGCCTGTCCAGTATCCGTTCGCATCGCGGTATGCCGGATTGATCGCCTCCGCCTCTGGGGAGACATACTGCTCGAGGTATCCGAGCTCCGATGCTGAAATGTAGCTGTCAACACCGCCGCCAAACCAGACGTCCGCGGTCGTGTTGCCGTTTTCAGCCTGTAGCTGCGCGAGCGCTTTTCCTGTTGAGATCTCAACATATTCAACCTTGATTCCTGTCTTTTCCGTGAACGCGTCAAACGCGGCCTCCGCGCCGCCGTAAGCGAGCATTACGCTTAAGGTCGTGCCCTCGTAGGGCTTCTCCGCCTTTGTCTCTTCCTCCTGCGCCGCGGTCTCGGCAGCCGTCGTCGTCACAGCCGCGGTTTCCGCTGCGGTTGTCTCTGCCGGCTTGCTGCTCCCGCAGCCGGAAAGGCTCGCCGTCACCATAATGGCTGCCAGGGCAGCCGCAAACATTCTCTTCTTCATTGTTGCTCTCCTTTTTCCTCTTTCTTATTAGTGTATATCAAAACATGGATTCTCTAAAACGCATCCACGATCTGGTATCCCCTTCCCTCCTCATAAACAGCGGGGCGAAGCCCGCCCTTATGCAGGGCCGCGACAAATTCCTCAAGATTCCTCGGGCTTCCCGGAAGCATCGTCGCATACTTGCCAAGCTGACCGGTCCAGTGAGCATCGCTTGCGCCCACCGCCTGCATCCCGCGGGCGCGGCAGATTTCAAGCGCCTTTTTGTTCGCCTCCATATCCGTGCTCCCGTTTAACACCTCCACCCCGTGAAGCCCCCGGATGTCCCAGAGATGCTCCTCAAAGCCCCGGTTATTGTTGCGGAACGGATGGCAGGCAATGCAGAAGCCCCCGGCCTCGTTCACCTGATCAACAAACTCCTGCCCCGAAATCCTCTGCTCCGGCAGACGGTCGATCCCGAACGCCGTGATATCCCCCCACAGCGAATAATACTCCACGCCCACAAAGATCGGAAACCCGGTTTCCTCAGAATACGCCTCGGCAAACTCCTTAAGCCCCATGCTGTCATGGTCTGTAATGCAGACAGCGTCAAGCCCCCGTTCCCTGGCCGTCTCAACGATCTCTCTTAATACCATTTTGCTGTCACTTGAGCAGGTTGACTCATGAATGTGCATATCTACCAGCATAATGATCCCCTCCCGATACTGCTTATTAGTTTAGCACCAGAAGGGGATCATCGTCCAATAGGAATCTCTGATAAATTATCCGCATTTATCCTTTTTTTCAATCGGATATTCCGTCTTTTGCAATCCTTCTCGCCACATACACCCCGCTCGCCGACGCGTGGGACAGGGAATGGGTCACGCCGCTTCCGTCGCCGATAATGTAAAGCCCTTTATACCGGGTCTCAAGATTCTCGTCAATATCCACTTCCATATTATAGAACTTGACCTCAACGCCATACAGGAGCGTATCGTCGTTGGCCGTGCCCGGCGCGATCTTATCGAGCGCATAGATCATCTCGATAATGCCGTCCAGAATCCGTTTCGGGAGCACCAGGCTCAAATCGCCCGGAGTCGCCGCCAGCGTCGGAACCACGGTACTATCCTTGATCCGGCCCACCGTACTTCTTCTCCCGCGGATCAGGTCGCCGAAGCGCTGCACGATCACGCCGCCGCCCAGCATATTGGAGAGGCGCGCAATGCTCTCGCCGTAGCCGTTGCTGTCCTTAAACGGCTCGGAAAAATGCTTGGCAACCAGCAGCGCAAAATTCGTGTTCTCCGTCTGCTTCTCGGCCCCCTCGTAGCTGTGTCCGTTGACCGTGACGATGCCGTTGGTATTTTCATTTACCACGATCCCATTCGGGTTCATGCAGAACGTGCGTACATTGTCCTCAAACTTCTCTGTGCGGTACACGATCTTGCTCTCGTAGAGCTCGTCCGTCAAATGTGAAAAGATCACCGCCGGCAGCTCCACTCGGACGCCGATATCCACACGGTTGGACTTCGTCGGGATATGAAGCTCGTCGCAGATCTTCTCCATCCACTTGCTCCCGCTTCTTCCGACAGAGACAATACATTGCTTGCACTCCGCGCCCTCATCCTCACCGTAGAGGACACGGTATCCGTCCCCGGTCACCTCGATGTGCCGGATCGGCGTGTGGAAAAAGAAAGCGATGTGATCCTTCATCTCCTGATACAGATTCTCAAGCACCACATAATTGATATCCGTCC
>SFNH01000106.1 GCA_004554205.1 Clostridium sp. | reverse complement strand
CTTCTGTCTTTGCTTGTAGTATAGCGTATCAAAACGCAAAAAACCCCACCCTTTTTGTCAAAACGGGTGGGAAAATCGTAAATATTCTTTCTTTTCTTTGCAAAAATTCCGCACAATGTCCTTTACAGTGTCCCCTGCTCCGAATTTCACGATAACTTTAGGTATTATCTCGCGGTAAGGCTTGCAAATACCTCCAAAATCCCATATACTGATGGTATAGGCAGGTACCCGTATGAGAAGATTCATTATTGACACCGATACCGCTTCTGATGATGCCGCGGCAGTCTGGCCGGACTTCGTTCGCGAAAAAGTCTCCTGCCACTGTCATTGCTGCACAGAACAGGGACATGCTTACGGGCAGGTAATCTTCTACCAGAAGGGCCGTACCTATGAGGCGATTCCGGAAATCAGCTCGTTTAACGCCGAGGTCATCACCAAGATCGATGAACAGGTTTTCACCGAGAACTTTATGAACCTCTTTACGCCGGCATCGCACGCGTAAAGGCGGCGAAACTTTTCGGAACGTGTGCCGCCGGGCGCACCGTCAAAAAGCGAGCGGGCAGCTCTTTTTATCCGCTGCCCGCTCGCTTTTATTTTTTGATTAAGACAAAAGTGTCTTACGCTTTCGCGCTCTTCACTTTGCTCCAGGAGGAGTAGATCTTCTTGCCGTCTACCGTCTTATATGCTCTGACTTTGACATAATAAGTCTTGCCCGCTTTGAGCTTCGTCAGCGCTTTGGAGGTCGCGCTCTTGCTTGTAAGTGTTACGGTCTTATAAGTACCGCTCTTAAATTTCTTTGTTGTCGCGTAGCGAACCTGGAAACCGGTGGTCTGTGTCTTGTGAGAAGCCCAGACAACGTTCAGCTTTCTGCTCGACGCTTTTTTAACTGATTTTACGGTAACCGTCTTCGGCTTGATGGTAAATCTCACGCCTGCGATCACGCCCGCGTATTTGCCCTTGCCGCTTACGATCACCGTCGCTTTGCCGACCGTCAGATTGTTGTAGTAATCCAGCGTGTAATCGACATCCTCTGTGAGATCGTTGCCGTACGCGTCCTGAATCGCCACGCCCGGTTCCTTATCGCTGCCGTTGTAGGCTGTAGAAGTATAATCCAGCTCAATTTCCATGCCGCTGAAGGTGGCTGACGCGGTCTTGCCGGTTGCCGGATCTATGATGCCGCCTGTCTGCGTACCCGGTTCGGTCGGTGTGATAGGAGTCTGTCCGCCAACGGTGACACTGCAGATTGCCGTTTTACTTCCTTCCGCGGTAATGACAGAAATCTGCGTGGTTCCCTCTTTCACGCCGGTTACCACACCGCTCTGCGAAACAGTCGCTATGCTCGGTGTGGAGGACAGCCAGGTTACCTGTTTGTTTGTCGCGTCTGCCGGAAGTACCGTCGCGCTGAGGACTTCGGAACCGCCGACGCCAAGGTTCAGACTGCTCTTGTTCAGCGTAACGCCGGTAACTTCCTTCTTCGCCTCGGTAACCGTAACAACGCAGGAAGCATATTTGCCGCTTTCGTCCGCCGCTTTCGCTACGATGGTTGCCTTTCCTGCTTTTTTGGCAGTGACAACGCCGTCTTTGGAAACCGCCGCGACACCCGCGTCAGAAGATTCCCAGGTAACCTCCTTATTCGTCGCGTTGGATGGCGAAAGCATTGCCTGCAGCGTGAAGTTCTGTCCTGTCGTAAGGCTGAGTGTGCTGTTGTTCAGCGTGATGCCGCTTACCGCTACCTTCGGAATCTCAACCTCAGTCTGCACCAGCATTTCGTTCGCATTGCCGTCATCCGGCGCCCAATCACTGATGTCGTCGCCGCTCGTGTACAGATCGATGGTAGTGGTTTTGCCGTTAATCTTGAAGGTCACATCCACTGCCGGCGCGTCAACGGCACCGCTAGGTCTGGTCGAGTAAGCAAAGTTCATGGAGTTTTCATAGGAATATTCTTCCCAGTAGTTGGAGCTGAAACGCACTGTCAAACGGTAAGTGTTGCCGGGTTCAAAGGAGGTTGCTGTCGACCAAATATATTTAGGTTTTCCATCAATACGCATGATCCTCTTCTTTCCTTCCACCTTTTCAATCTTTACGCTGTAGGTGCTGTCCGGTGTGGTGCAGGTCGGGTTGAGAGCACTGATTCCGCCCTCCACCGCCGTGATTTCCGCGGTAACTTTTTCGATGGACGTTACCGCTGCCGCCGTCGAAGTCATAGCCGGCATCATGGTCACGACCAGACAAAGCGCCAGCAGCATAGTCATAAGTTTTCTTTTCATTTTTTTCTCCTCTCTCTCGGGTGTTTGCCCGAATTCCTTGATTATATATTTACCACGCGCCGCCGCCTCCGCCACCGTAGCCGCCGCCGCTGTAGCCGCCGCCGTCCGAGCTGTAGCTCGTTCCGCCGGAGTCTCCGCTGCTTCCGGTACTGCTCGATGTCGCGCTGGAGGAATAGGACGTATACGTACGAAGCTCCTCGATGCGCTCCATCATTTCCAGCCAGTACAGTCTGCCCAAAAGATCGTCCTCCGCGTCGTACCAGTCCGCAGGCGGAACCGCGATATTCTCAAACTGCTTGATCCATTTATCTGTCAGCCCCATGACATAAGCATAAGGCAGGATGTTATAAAAATAGGCCGGGTCCTCCTCCACCAGCAGATTCAGCTTTGGCAGCTCGGCATCCTCGATGAAATTACGAAGCCCGAAGATTTGCCCCAGCTCGCGTGCGTATTTCTGGTTGTGCCGCTCCATGAATACCGCGCAGATGGCGGAGATTACGATCAGCACGCAGAACAGCAGCGCAAGCCCTGTGCTCTCGCCGACCCATCCGATGCCGACCTTCGTGCAGGAGCAGGCGAGCGCGATCAACGCACCGGCAGCGAATACGCGAAGCCCTTTGCGGAATTTTTTTCCGTCTGTGTGTAGTCTTTTCGCCTTGATTGCCATCGAAATGCCGACCAGCAGCAGAACCTGCGTAATGATTTCCAGACCCATCACCGCGCTGTCTCTGCTTGCGAGGGCGAAGAACAGGAAGGTCAGAAAATGTCCCGCGCACAGGATCAGCGCGCCGCCGATCTGCCGCAGTCTGCCGCCCTGCTCCATCGGCGCGTTGTCGCCGCTGTATTCCGTTTCCAGCATACGGCCTGCCGACTGCCATGCACTGCTCAGGGAGCTGCTGTATTTGCCGAGGTTCACGCCTTTTTGCAGCGGTGCGTCGCCAAAAATCCCATGATACATGCGGCAGACAAAAGGCTTTTCGAGATCGTCCGGATCCTTGAGCGGATAAACGCGCAGCTTATGATTCTTTTCCTCTATGCGCAGATACCCCTTTTGCGCCATATAAACCACCATCGCGCCGAGATCGCGGCTATCGATATTGCCGTCATAAAAATATCCGACCTCCGCGGGCGTCATGCCCTTCGGCGGATAGAACTCGACCGTCTTGACCAGCTTCGGGTCACGCCCCTTGCGCAGCCAGTAGAGTACGATCAGAACCGGCACCGCAAACATCGTCACCAGACCCGCGGTACGCGCCCAATCGTTGTTGAGCTGTCCGACCCAGTAGCCTTCCTCTAACGGAATATAGACCGTAATGCCGGTGCCCTGCGGCAGTTCTGTGCCGGTAATCCGCAGCATATTCTTGTTTTCATCGTAACTCCAGTATACGTTTTCATGCGCTGTGTCGCTGCCGTAGGCTGCCGCGTAAATTTCAATCTCCGACTTTTTTACCGGCTTCGGCAGCTTCATGTTGATCTCGCAGGCATCGACCGGCGTCTCCCACTCTGTCGGCAAAAGGTCATAATACAGCACATCGGACTCGACGTTTTTGTCATCGTAGATTCGAACCAGATAACTGATCTCGTACTGCTGCGGCCCTGTCACATAGGTGTCCTCATCGCCCAGCCGAATGACAAATTTGCCGTTTTCCTCATAAGTTTTGTGCGGAACATCTCCGGTGTCCACGTCCGTAATCTTCATCGTCTTGCGCATTTCGTCATCATAGACGGGAATATAGCGAAAGATGCCGCGCTGCTGCTTGTCAAAATTCACATCGATGCGCTCTTTGACCTGATAGCTGTTGTCCTCCCGCACAATGACATCGATATCATATCGGTCGGTTGTGTAGGCAAATGCCGCGCCCGGGAAAACACAGGCGGTCAGCAGAATGGCAATCATCAGCGCGATACGCAGCCGCAGACGGTTTCGTTTTTGGTTCTGTTTCATCGGAACCTCCTCTCTTATGCCCAAGGGTCCTGCGCGGCCGGCGTGCGGATAGCGCTCATCAGAAGCTGCTGCCACAGGAACCACTGCTCGCCCTTTTGACGCAGGACGATCGGGCGCGGACTGTCAGCGCCGCCGGAGCGGATGAACAGCTTGACATAGCCTTCTTGGTCATAGGAATGTGAGTCTGCTGAAACCGTAATCGTAAACGGCTCGGACGGTGTGTAATTATTCGCCGGTGTCGCTCCCTCAAAATAGGAGAACGGAATATGGCTGCCGCCGCGGAAACGATCCTGCAGGAACTGGATGTCCGCGCCGTTCATCGGCTGCGGCCCTTTGAGGAAATCCAGCATTTCCCTGCCGACCTCCGGCACTGCCGCGTAAGCGCAGAGCGCGCAGACTGTCAGCGCTGCCGTTTCAAACGGTGAAGTGAGTGCCGCCTCCGGCAGCAGTTTCATCTCCTCTACGCTTTCCGGCAGTGCCTTGAAATGAAAGGTTCTGCTTTCGCCTGTTCGCAGTGCCTCGGCTGCCGCTCCCTGCGCGGCTTTTTTCAGATGATCAAAAATACTCATGTTTACTCTCCTTTGATATCATTCGGGTATCCATTCGGTCCATTCAGGACCTCCAGCCTGCCCTCTACACGGCTCATCAAGTGATTGTGCAGCAGGAGGTACTCCTCCACGATGGCGTAATCTGAACTTGCCAGCACGCGCGGCTCCTCATTGGCGCGGGTTTCCTCCAGACTGACGCCGAAAAAGTCTTCCATATTGGAATAATGGAAAATCTGCAAGCCGATACGGAATTTCGCGTCATCGGCAACAGGTTTGCCGTACATCGTGAATTCGGTAAACTGTTTTGTCTGTGCGTCATAGGTCAGCTTGAGCGCCTTGGAGACCTGATAGAATTCGGTTTCATCGCTGAACATCTCGTCACGCAGCACGAACTGCATGGCACGCCTGAGCTGTGCCCCGGTCCAAACGATTCCCATGATCTCGTCCTCAAACGGGAAGATGACCTTGAGATCGCCTAAACGCACCACCGGCCCCAGCGCCGGTTTGCGGATGCTGCCTGAGCCAACCAGCATCAGATCAATCCCCAGCGATTTGACGAAAAGATCCGCGAACAGATTGCCCAGCTCCGTTTCCCGATTGCGCTTCGGATGCGTAAGCGCCCGAGGGAAGTGCGTGACAATCTTATTGTATTTGCGGTCGGTTTCATCCTTGTAGTAGTGAATAATCTGCTCCAGATCTTCATCGCGCGGGCAGGTTTTTTCGCTGATCGGCACTGCCTGCCATTTGTATTCCGCAACCGAATTGGTGTCCGCGTCAACGACAATGTCAAAGCGCCCGATCTGATTAGTGCCGGTGCCTGCCTGCACAATCAGGATGTTGTTGACCTCTTCCGGTTTCTCCGGCAGCGTGTGAGAGTGTCCGCCGATGATCAAATCCACACCCCATTCGGGCATCAAAAGCTTCGCCAGCTTTTTGTCCTCTTCAAAACCGACATGCGTCAGGAGAATCGTCAGATCAATATCTACGGATTTATAATTATCGCAGATTTTGCCGACTTCCTCCGCCGCCTCGTTGATATCCACAAAGGTTCCCATGAGGTTGTCATTCTTCGCCGCCGCCATAATCTCCTCGGTGATGATGCCGATAAAGAGAATATTCATGCCTGCCGCGCGCAGTACCTTATGAGAGTTAAAGATACGCATGCCTGTGGTCTTGATGTACAGATTCGCGTTCACGATTGGGAATTTACAGCATTTTTCGAGGAACAGGAGATGTGCCATCCCGTAGTCAACCTCGTGATTGCCAAGGGTGACAACATCCGGCGCCAGATAATTCATGATTTCGATGGTGCTGACGCCTTGATATTCCGCGTCAATGATGGAGCCGCGGAACATATCTCCCGCGATTACATACAGCGCCTCCGGATCTTCCGCGCGCACCTTGTTCAGATAACCGCTGAGCATGGATACGCCGCCCACCAGATCGTTCTGCCAAAAAATCCCCATGCATGTCATTGGAATGTAATATTGTTAATTTTTTTAAATCTGCCATAGCGATTCCTTCTTTCTTATGTGATGGTAAGCCTCGTGTGCCGCGGCGCGCCGCTAAAGGCAGCGCCGGCACGTCAGCCAAAGCTATCTTCAAAAAGGGTTTGGCCTCCCTCTCCGGCATCGAAGAAGTCCGTTCCCGCTTTGCAAGTGACCGTCAGCCCCGGCAGCTGCGTTACTGCCCAAACACCACGGTAACGTGTTTTCTTTTTGCCCTTTTCCTTGGCATTCCAGATGAGAACGAGTCCGTCCTCAGTCATGCCCAAAATGTCA
>SFNH01000105.1 GCA_004554205.1 Clostridium sp. | reverse complement strand
GCTTATATGACAGGCAACCATTTATTAGGGCATGACCCTGCACCGGACCTGCTTTGCAGCACTTAATTGGTGAAGAGAAAGAACGAACTGTAGGAGGGGTTGTTCTTTCTCTTTTTCTATTGGTTACGAAAAGACTATATGGGAAAGATGGGAAATGGTCAAGAGGGCAGATAAAAACGTGCCGTAAAAAACAGCACGTTAGGGTAGATGATATGAAGGCAAGGTCGGATTTAATCTGCGGTAAAGCTGCCGTAGGTGGGAACTATAATTCGACGCGTGACATACAAAATCTGATACAAATAGATAGTAACAAAAACTATAATACGGGTAAAGGAGAAAAATATTGAATAAAGAGCTTTTGATAGAATATGAAGTGTTTGATGATGGAATATCTGCCTTATCTGTGGTAGATAGGGAAAAAGATGAAGTTTTAAACATGTTTAATGGAGATGATGCAAAAGAAATATATAGAATGTTAACAGAAAAGGGTATCGAAAAATGATAGAGTAAAAATCCCTTAGTAGTAAGCCTTTCCCTTTTACTACCAATTTTACTACTAACAGGCAGTAACAACTTGCTCCATCTTGCCGTATTTTGCCAAGATGGCAGACTAAGAACACATTTCAAAAATCCACGAAAATCCTCGCAAAACAGAGCATTTCCGGGCAAAAAGGAGCAATCAATTACTATGATAAAAGTACTATTTATCTGCCACGGCAACATCTGCCGCTCGCCGATGGCAGAGTTCGTGATGAAAGACATGGTAAGGAGAGAGGGTCTGGCGGAGCGCTTTTTTATCGCCTCCGCCGCGACGAGCACAGAGGAGATTGGGAATCCTGTCCATCGAGGGACAAGGGACAAGCTTGGCAGGGAGGGCATCCCCATGACGGACCGCGCGGCGGTGCAGCTAAAGCGGGAGAATTATGAGAATTATGATTATCTGATCGGCATGGACGGTTGGAATATCCGCAATATGCTTCGCATTCTGGGCGGCGACCCGGAGGGGAAGGTGTATAAGCTGCTTGCGTTTGCGGGAGAGGAGCGCGACGTGGCGGACCCGTGGTACACGGGCGATTTTGACGCGACCTACCGTGACGTGACGGCGGGCTGCGCGGGCCTTTTGAGGAAGATTAAAGAGGAGATTGGATGATGGTGAGGAGACACATCTATTTTTCAGGAAGGGTGCAGGGCGTGGGATTCCGCTATCGCGCGTGCTATTTTGCCCGCGGGCTTTCTCTCACCGGGTGGGTCAAAAATCTCCGGGACGACCGGGTGGAGATGGAGGTTCAGGGGGCGGAGAGCGCAATAAATTATATGCTTGAGCAGCTTGCCCGGCAGAATTATATTGAGATTGACTTCATTGACAGCACGGATATCCCGTGTATCGAGGAGTTGGGGTTTCAGATTGTCGGTTAGGTATGAAGTGGAGGAGAAATGCAGAATGGACAAAAAACGGATCGTGCTGATCAATGATCTTCCGGGCTACGGAAAGGTAGCGCTTGCGGCGATGGCGCCCATTTTATCGCGGATGGGACACGACATCTGCCAGCTCCCGACGGCGGTGATCTCCAACACGCTGGATTTCGGGAAATTCCGGATTCAGGACATGACGGACTATATGCGGGACACCATAAAAGTGTGGGACGAGCTCGGGCTCGACCCGGACTGCATCTGCACCGGCTTTGTATTGTCCGGGGGGCAGGTGGAGCTGATCGGGGAATATATCAAGAGCCGCAGCCGTGATAAAAAGCGCCTTGTGATCGTGGATCCGATCATGGCGGACGGAGGAAAGCTGTACAATGGGATTGGAGAGGAGCGCGTGGCGGCGATGCGGATGCTGACCGCCTATTCCGATGTGATGGTGCCGAATATCACCGAGGCCTCCTTCCTCACCGGAATCCGTCCGGGAAGTGAGGCGGGAACGAAAAAAGAACTCCGTGAGCTGGTGGACGGGCTGCGGGCAGTCTCCGAAAAGTCCGTGGTGATCACGAGCGCCTTTGAGGTGGACAGCAGATGTCATCTTGTCTGCGGCTATGACCACTTGGAGAAGGAGTATTTTGAGGCGCCGTACGAGTATCTCCCGGTCCGTGTGCCGGGGAGCGGTGATATTTTCTCGGCCGTAATGACCGGGGAATTGTTAGCGGGAAACCCGCTCAAAAAGGCGGTCGAGAGGGCGGTTTGCGTCCTCACAAAGCTGATCAGAAAAAATGAAAGCTGTCGCGGAGAGCATAAGGGAATCCCGATTGAACAGTATTGGGAAATAATGGAAGAAAGGTATCTGTGAGGGTACTGAACAGTTACGAAGAAAGATAAAATGGGCTGCCGTGGATTTGCGGCAGCCCATTATGGCGCGTCTGAGAAAGCGCAGCGTTTTTAGTCTTGATCAGCCCTCAATCTGGATGTACTTCGGACTTTCCTCGACCGGCTTCGGCGCTTCCTTCGGGAACTGGAGCTTTAAGATGCCATTCTCAAAGCCGGCCTTGATGTCCTCGTGCTTTAACTCCTCGCCGACGTAGAAGCTTCTCTGGCAGGAACCGGTGTAGCGCTCCTGGCGGAGGACCTTGCCGTTCGCATCCTTCTCATCCTTATTTTCGCTGTGCGTAGCGGAGATAGTCAGGTAGCCGTCCTTTAATTCCGCCTTGATGTCTTCCTTTTTAAAGCCCGGCAGCTCCATCTCAAGATGGTAGTTGGTGCCGTCATCCTTGATATCCGTACGCATCAGGTTTGTGGTGCTGCGCCCGGTCACCTGGGAATCAAGGAATGAATCGTTGAAAAAGTCGTCAAATAAATCGTAACCATAGTTTCTTCTTACAGGTGTAAATAACATGATCGTATCCTCCTTTTATGAGCGGGAGCTTAAAGCCCCCGCGCTTATTTGTGATTTTTCTTATGACTGTACTATAACACACATTGTTAGCACTGTCAATAGGTGAGTGCTAATTTATTTGTGAAAAATATGTGAACTATTATAATTATTTACGAAGATGGCAGTGCAGGGGCAGTTGTTGTTTCCCGCAGATTGTAGTAAAATGGTAACTGTTCAGTAGGTCTGCGCATTTACTGCGCTGACCGTAAGAAAACGTGGTGGTTGCAGGCAAAAATCCCATTGCCGAAGGCAATTTTCGTGGATTTTTGCGCGTAACTGTGAAGGTAGTGAACAGTTGCGTAAAATGTAAAAAAGCAGGTGTACATGGGAATATGAAAAGAGAAGCGAACTTACATACAAAAACCGGAGAGAAGAATGATCTGACAGAGGGAAATATCATCCGCACGGTGATCGTATTTGCTATTCCGTTCCTTCTGGCGAATCTGATCCAGGCGCTTTACGGCGCGGCGGATCTGTGGGTGGTGGGGCGCTACTGCGGCAGGAACGCGGTCGCGGCGGTGGCAACGGGAACCCAGGTGACGCAGATCATCACAAGCATCATCACAGGCCTCACGCTCGGAAGTACGGTGCTGGTGGGAAATTATGTAGGGCAGAAGCGCATGGATGAGGTGAAGCGGACGATCGGCACCGGTCTGTGCCTGTTTGCGGTCGCGGGAGTCCTTCTGTCACTCCTTCTGTTTGCCTTTTCCGGCCCGGTGCTGCGCCTTCTTAAGACTCCGCCGGAAGCGTTTGAGCCGGCACAGAAATATGTCAGAGTCTGTGCGTGCGGCGTGGTGTTCATCTGCGTCTATAACGCCATCAGCGCGGTGCTCCGCGGGTATGGAGATTCTAAAAGCCCGCTTCTGTTCGTTGCGATCGCCGGCTGCATGAACATTGTGGGCGATGTGATCCTTGTGAAATACTTTCATCTGGGAGTTGCCGGCACGGCTCTGGCGACAATCGTATCCCAGGGCTTTTCCATGGTCTGCGCCATGGCATACTTAAACAGGCGCGATTTTATTTTCCGCTTCAGCCTCTCCAATTTCCGGATGCAGAAAGAGAAGGTGCGGGAGCTGATGCGCATAGGGATTCCAATCTCACTTCAGGAGTGCATGGTGCGCCTCTCCTTCCTCTATCTGACCTCCGTGACAAACGCGGTCGGCGTGGCCGCCTCCTCCGCGGTGGGGATTGCGAGCAAATACGATGTGTTCGCCATGCTGCCAGCCACCTCCGTTGCAAGCGCCTTAGCGTCCATCGTGGCGCAGAATTACGGAGCGAAAAAATATGACCGGATGAACCGGGCGCTCCTTGTGGGGATTCTTTCGGCGGCGCCTTTTTCCCTCGCGTTCTTTTTGTGGGCGCAGCTCTCGCCGGAAACGATGATCGGAGCGTTTTCCGCGGACATTTCCGTGATTGAAGCCGGGATTCCCTTTTTCCGCACCTGCAGCTTTGACTATCTGTGCGTGCTGCTCGTATTTTCGATGAACGGCTACTTAAATGGGCGCGGGAAGACGATCTTTACCATGTTAAGCTGCTGCTTCGGCGCGCTCGCGCTGCGCATGCCCCTCATTTATCTGGTGTGCCGGTTCGCGCCGCAAAACCTTGGTGTCATCGGTACGGTGGCGCCCGCAGTCTCGGGGATCATGGCGGCCTATACCGCGGTGTATGTGTGGAAGCTGATGGTGACGCCTGAGATTCAAACAGATATGAGATAGCAAAAGTGCACAAAAATCTGATCAATAAATTGTAAGTATTGGATAAAATATATGACTTGCAGTGGAAAAGCCTTGCAATTTTTTACCCAATATGCTATATTGGGAACATGGGTTGGAAACGTTACCGAAAACGTTTCCAAAAAACAAGACACAGGCGTTATCGCCGGAAGGGAGAATCATGATGAAAAAAGCAAGACGTTTGGCAGCACTGGGGCTGGCGGCAGTAACGGCGCTCTCGATGGTCGGCTGCGGAGGCGGCTCCACTGCTAACACCACTGCGGGAGGCGGCGCAGAGCCGGCAAAGAGCGAGGCGGCTCCGGCAGCGGCGCAGGCAGCCGATGGCGCGGGCAAGGTTTACTTCTTAAACTTCAAGCCCGAGACCGCGGAGAAGTGGGAGGAGATCGTTGCGGAGTTTACTAAGGAGACCGGAATTCCGGCCACGGTTGTCACTGCGGCGAGCGGTACATATGAGCAGACCTTAAAGTCTGAGATCGCAAAGACCGATGCTCCGACCCTGTTCCAGATCAACGGCCCGGTCGGCTATCAGTCCTGGAAGGACTACTGCCTGAATCTTAAGGACACCGAGTTCTATGAGCTGTTAAGCGATAAGTCCCTCGCGATCACAGACGGCGACGGCGTGTACGGCATCCCGTATGCGATCGAGGGCTACGGCATCATCACCAACAAGAAGATCATCAGCGATTACTGCGCTTTAGATGGGGCGAAGATCAAGGATATCTCCGAGATCAATTCCTTCGCGAAGCTCAAAGAGGTAGCGGAGGATATCCAGGCAAAGAAGGATGACCTCGGCATCCTGGGCGCGTTCGCATCCACCTCCTTCGCGCCGGGCGAGGACTGGAGATGGCAGACCCATCTCGCGAACCTGCCTCTGTACTTTGAGTATCAGGACAAGGGTGTGACCGATGCGGAGAAGATCGACGGCACCTACCTTGACAACTATAAAAATGTATTTGACTTATACATCAACAACTCCTGCACCGCACCGGCTCTGCTCTCGAGCAAGACCGTTGAGGATTCCATGGCTGAGTTCGCGCTGGGCGAGGTTGCTTTCGTGCAGAACGGCGACTGGGGCTGGGGACAGATCACCAGCAACAACCCGGATATGAGCGCGGACGACGTGACCTTCCTGCCGATCTACACCGGCGTCGGTGACGAGGCAAAGCAGGGAGTGTGCGCAGGTACTGAGAACTACTGGTGCGTAAACAGCAAGGCTCCGGAAGCGGATCAGAAGGCGACGCTTCAGTTTGTAAGCTGGCTTTTGACTACCGAGAAGGGCAAGAACTACATGGTAAAAGACCTTGGTCTGACCTCCCCGTTCACCTCCTTCGGCGAGGGCGAGGGCCCGGAGAACCCGCTGGCAAAATCAATCCTGGCATATGCGGCAGACGGAAAGATTGCTGTGAGCTGGGCATTCACCACCATGCCGAGCCAGACCTACAAGAACAATCTCGGCGCCGCGCTGCTTGAGTACGCACAGGGCACCGCAGGCTGGGACGGCGTTAAGAGCGCGTTCGTGGACGGATGGGCAGCCGAGAAGGCAAATCCGACCCCGGAGGGTTGATCTTAAAAGGAACCGCGTAACTGAGAGAGTTATACAGGAGGGTGGGTGACGATCACCTGCCCTCTTTTTAAGTGAACGAGGTAACTGTTCAGTAGGTCTGCGCATTTACTGCGCTGACCGTAAGAAAACATGGCGGAAACAGGCAAAAATCCCATTGCCGGAGGCAATTTT
>SFNH01000013.1 GCA_004554205.1 Clostridium sp. | reverse complement strand
CGCGCGCTGATCGTTGCCGATCCCGAACTCCGTGGCGCTCTCAAGAAGGCCGGTTTCCTCACGCGCGATCCGCGCATGAAGGAAAGGAAGAAATACGGCCTCAAAGCCGCTCGTCGCGCACCTCAGTTCAGCAAGCGCTGATCGGACGCAAATTTACAACTCAAAAGCTCAAAAACCCCGGAAAATCAGCATTTTCCGGGGTTTTCTTATACCCTTTTCGTCTGATTGTTTTTGAAGCCTTTCGCTGTTTTTGACCGTATGTGACCTCGGTTAACCCATTTTATAAGGGCTAAAAATGGGTTAACCGGGACAAATGGGTGAGCAAATGGGTGAGTAAATGGGTTAACTGAAGGGTCAACACAAGGTGAATTTGCGGTTTTTTTTCATGAACGCCCCTAAGTAAAAATGAACTGCATTGACACTGATGCGGTTTGTACTAATTTCATAAAATATGACTATGGGAAAATGTTTTTAAATTCTTTGTCAGGAGGTAAGCCCACATGAAAAAAGGGATACTTATATATGACTCCTCCACAAATCGCTTTGACGTTTTGTATGAGGAAGGAAACAGTTATGGCGGCCTGCACTGCGGAACTACAATGGAGGTCTTGATAAATGACGAATGGGTACCCACTCGCATAGAGTACGGAAACGACTGATATCTCGTAGGGGTGCAGAAGGAATCGTTACCCGGACTTCAAGTAAGAATATAGTAACCACATACTGCAAGGGCAGTCTCTCGATTAAAGGGGCTGCCTTGTTTTTATATCCAGTCGCAGAAAGGAGGAACCCGTCATGCCGAAATGCCTGTTCAGATACCAATGGGTTAAGCTGCCCAGGACTCATTTGCCGGTCGGTAAGGGAATCATGGGTTATTGGGCAAAGCTGGCCTCGCGGGCGGCATTTCGCAAGGGTCGGGCAAAATACTGCGGATACACAAACGATGTAATGCCCGGGATGTGGTCCGGTGGCGTGGTCGGCTTGAAGAGCATTCTGGGCGTCAAAAGCCGCACGGAGGCTCTGGAAATCATGGATACGCTCAGCCGGTTCGGGTATATCCGTTACACGCTTGACGAGAAAACAAAGAAGCTGGAATATGTCGTCACCGATTGGGTTGTAAAATGCTCCGGCGCCGAATGCATGAGTGGAGCAGTCTACGCAACAGACGGCTATGGCTTTCTCTGCCTTCCCCGCAACATCACACAGCGCCTTGCGGATCAGCGTTATACATTCGGCGAATCAGATGCATGGCTGGACCTCTGGTGCCACACGGTTTGGCAGGAGACCGGCAATGTGTTTTCTTATCTGGCGCCTGCCGTTCAATTCGGGAGACTTGGCGCCGCTTTGACATTGGAAGCCTTGGGACGACGCTGGGGCTGGGAAAAGACAAAGGTGTGGAGATTTTTTCAGAAGAATGGGGATGCCTTCGCTCTGCACCGTCTGCCGGGCTCCTACGGCTGCCTCATTTTCAATAGACTGTATCCGCTGGATACAGAGGCTTCCCTGCCCACCTGCGCAGAAATTGAACGCATTATTGAGAAAATGCGTATTTGCGCCGGAAATGCGCATATTGGAGGCTCGGACAATGCATGCCTGAACAAGATGATCCTTTGGTATAGCCGCAGGATCATTATCATGAGAACCACTGATTATGCCGAACAGGCATCAGAAAATCGCGTTGCACTTTCGTCCCCTATAATACGCGCGTATACTTCTCTGTGTTGGAATTGTCAGAACTGTATCTATGACTGCAGAGGTGTAAGTAGTAGACTACGCCGCATAGATACGAACCACATCCGCGGGCCATGTGCTTACGCGGATTTTTTCTTACACTCACGAAACCGGAAAGGAGAATCAACATGAGCAAAATCGAAAGCAGTGCCGGAAAGGCGCTTTATGAACAGCAGGAAACCAAGCTGTCGCAGCAATCTGCCGCATTTATTGAGCTTCTAACAAAGCGCGGCATTCTGGGAGATTCGTCTATCGATGATGACAGAGTCCGCCAAGCCAAAAAGGAGAAAAAGAAAAGCATGTATCATAACACGCTTCTCCTGCTGCAGCACTACCGAACCATTCTCTGGACGCTGGAATGCTTCCCGTCCAGCGTAGCAGAGGAGCTGGATCGCCCGCTGAAGGATCTGGATACGCTGCTGGATCGGATCGACCTGGAACTTGGGATGAACAATCGAAAGCTGGAAGGCCGGATGGAGAGTGTACGCCGCTCCCGCCTGCTGGTTGACCGGCTCAACGATGCGGTCAGTATATTGAAAGCCAAACCGGTCAACGGGCACAAGATGTACGACATCATCTACATGACCTTTCTCGGACCGGACAAGCTGATGCATGAGGAGCTTCTGTATCGTTTGGACATCTCTGCCCGGCACTATTACCGGCTCCGCACGCAGGCAATCAATATCATCGCCCTGCGCCTATGGTCTGCCCCTGCCGGCGAGGTGGATTCCTGGCTGGAGGTTCTTTCTATTTTGGAAAACTGGTAAGGTTAAAGGCCTCGATTATTGCTTTGCTTCTACGGGAGCGGGACAAATGATACCGCACAGGAGCATCGGCTTGGCAGCTGTTTGATTATGTGCAGATTGTTTGGAGATAATGTAGATAAGGATCGCAAATCCGGTTGAAATTCTGTCCTGAATATTATATAATATTCGGGACAGAGCAAAGGAGGAAAACAGGATGAAAACTGGATATTCCAAGCAGATACAGGAGCGAATCAACGGTGCGGACGACGGCACAATCTTCGTGAATTCGGATTTCGCGGATATTGCTGATTCGGAAACAACCAGGCGCAATCTGAACAGATTAACGCAAATCGGTATGCTTCGCCGGATATTAAAGGGTGTTTACGAAAAGCCGAAATACAGCAAGCTGCTTGATGAATACGTAGCGGCCGACCCGGACGCAGTTGCAAAAGCATTGGCGCGAAGTTACCATTGGACCATCGTTCCGTGTGGGAATACAGCCCTGAACCTTTTGGGGCTCTCCACACAGGTAACGGCAGTCTGGTCCTATATCAGCGACGGCCCGTATAAGACCTATGAGTGGAACTCCACAAAGCTGGAATTTAAGCATAGGACCAACAAGGAAATCACCGGTCTGTCTTACATGACGAGCTTGGTGATCCAGGCGCTGAAAACTTTGGGAAGGACCAATGTGACGGCGGAGATCATACAGACGCTTTCTGAAAAGCTGTCCGAGGACGAAAAGCAAGCCTGCCTGAAAGAGGCGACGGAATCTACGGATTGGGTTTATGATACGATACGGAAAATGTGTGGAGGCGACACACAATGAGAAATGTAGCACGATTGCCGGACAGTGACCGGGGCGAACTGTTCCGAAATACAGCAGATAAGATGGGCTTGAATGATGCCATCGTAGAAAAAGATTTTTGGGTATGCTTTACGCTTGACCATCTGTTCCACCGATGCCCCTGGAAAGATGCTATTACCTTCAAAGGCGGTACCAGCCTTTCCAAAGCATTCAATCTGATCAGCCGCTTTTCCGAGGATATTGATCTGATTTTGGATTGGCGGGTGTTGGGATATGGTAAAGACGAGCCATGGGAAAAGCGCTCCAACACCAAGCAGGATGCATTCAACAAAGAAGTCAATGCTCGGGCGGAAGTTTTCCTCGCAGAACAGTTTTGCCCCACCGTTCAGGCAGAGTTCTCTCGGGAGCTTGGCTGTGAGGTGAACATTTACATAGACGAAAAGGACAAACAGACCGTCATCTTTGCCTATCCGCACCTGTTCACAAACCCTGCCACCTTGCAGGTCATTCGTTTGGAGATTGGCGCATTGGCTGCTTGGACGCCTGCAAAAATTGCGCAGATCGAGCCCTATGCAGCAACCTATTATCCAAAAGTTTTTTCACAAAAGGATACGGCAATTCTGACCGTTGCGCCGGAGCGGACCTTCTGGGAAAAGGCGACGATCCTGCACCATAAAGCCAACAGACCCGAAGGTTCGGAAATGCCGCAGCGTTATTCCCGGCATTACTATGACCTATATCGGATGTCTATGACGCCTGTGAAAGAGGCCGCTTTTGCACGGGTGGACCTGCTGAAAACGGTAGTAGACTTCAAAATGAAGTTCTATCCGAGAGTCTGGGCAAAGTACCAGGAGGCTGTCCCGGGCACCTTGAAGCTGGTTCCCCCGGAGTATCGCTTTTCAGCGCTGGCTGCGGATTACGAAGCCATGAAGGATATGCTCTATGGTGATGTTCCTTCTTTTTACACAGTGATGGATGCACTCAGAAATCTGGAAACAGGTATCCATTTGCTGTAGCGGCTTCATAATTCACGACGCTGATTGTCTTACCGGTTGTAAAGTCGCCGGTTTCTTCGCAACAGAGTAAACGCCACTTCCCTTCTGGCATAGTGGATGGCACAGAAAAAGGCGGAGAAAATGGCACGGTTCGCGCCGATGACATGTAAATGCAAACATGCTATACTGTTAGCGTCCGATAGTAGGAGCACACCATAAAGGCACCGTTTCTGCGAGGCAATTCAGCCTCCGAGAGCGGTGCCTTTTTATGTGCCGAATTGAAAAACAGGAGGTAAAAGCATGTCAAAGCAACTTGTATCAGGTAAGCATCGGCTCAGAAATACCTACTGGTCGTTAGTGGGCGCCGCGTCGGCAACGATCCTCTCCGTCCAGCCCGTAATGGCTGAAACAATCTGGGATCGCTTTTCCACGATCATGCGGGATATCTACGGACAACTGGTCGGGATCAGTACCATTGTCGCCGTGACCGTGGCAGCCATTGCGTTGTTGGTGCGGATGGTCAGCCGGAACCAGCGTGCGGTGGACGAGGCTACCAGCTGGCTCAAACGAGTCGTTGTGACCTGGATTATTCTTAACACACTCGGCTTTATCGTAGCATACCTGCAGCCGTTGATCGCCGGCGGGCAGTATACTGGGTGATGTACAACAGTTCGGGATCAGTCAGGAGGTGAACGACTATCTTAGACTGGATTTTTGAAGGGATCGTGACATGGATCTCCAGTATTGCCTCGCAGATCATGGACGCGGTTTCCGGCCTCTTTCTCAATGCGTTGGGAACAGACATGGTGACCATGGAGGAGTATTTCCCCTTCATCACCAAGGCCTTTGACATCATGCAGTACACAGCCTGGGCAGTCCTTTTTCTCATTGTGGTCTGGCAGCTGTTCCGTGCGTTCGGAGGACCCATTACAGAAGCCGAAAACCCATGGCAATTAGTTGTGCGTGGCGCGATTTTCGCGCTGCTAATCGGATACGCAAAACCAATTTTCATGCTGGCGCTCGACATTGCCAGAGCGCCGTATACGGCACTGATGGATGTAAGCATGACAGCGGAGGAATTCACCTTTGCCGGTGTGGAGCAGGTGCTAAGTAACGGACTGCTGACAATCGTTTCAACCGTGACGGTTGTCGGGCCCATACTGGTTCTGATCCTGCTGATCGCGCTCGGATGGAATTACTTCAAGCTGCTGCTGGAGGCGGTCGAACGGTATATCGTGGTCGGTGTGCTGTGCTATACCTCCCCGCTGGCATTCTGCATGGGCTGCTCCAAGGCGACTAATCAGGTCTTTAAAAGCTGGTGCAGGATGGTAGGCTCGCAGCTTCTCCTGCTGGTCATGAACGTGTGGTTTATCCGGGGCTTTAACTCCTCAGTAGGCCAGTATATCGGAAACGGCGGCGCGCTGAGTACAGGGCAGGGATCTATCTTTCTATGGCTGTTCTGCGCCCTGGCATTCCTAAAGACCGCGCAGAAATTCGACAGCTATATGGCCGCCATGGGACTGAATGTGGCGCAGACCGGTTCCAGCATGGGCATGGAGCTGCTGATGGCCGCAAGGGTGATCAGCGGCGTGGGACACAGCGCGAAGAGCGCAGGCAGCGTGTTCGGCAGGGGCGGTTCGACTGCAACCGGAACCGGCGCCGCGGCCAGCGGCTTTGCATCCGGCTTTGCCAGCAGATTCAAGGGGAACAGCTATGTCCGTGACGCCGTCGTTGATGGCGGCACGCGCATGGGCATGGGCGGCGGCGTCGGCTTTGTCGGGCGCGTTTTTGGCGGTGTAGCTGCCAGAAACGGTGCGATGCTTACGGGAGAATCCATCTCCTCCGTAGCAGCGCGTCCCGCAGAAGCCGCCGGCACCATTGCCGGCGATATCGCCGACCGCAGCCTTGGCAACTATATGCCTCAGCTTGCGGGCCATACACTCAAGGGAACCCAGATCAGCGGCGGACACATCAGCACGACGGCGACCGGCACAGACGGCAAGGTCAGCGGTGTGGAGATGTTCAATACGGCGCAGTTTGAAAAACCCGCCGCTCCGCACTCCGTTGTAACTGCCACTGACGGCAGCACCTGGTATCAGATGGCCAGCGGTGAGGGCCGAAACGCCTTCTACGATGCGCCCGGGTTTACCGGCAGCCCCGCCGAATCCGAACAGGTTGCAGCAGCCTTCCCCGGCGCTGCTGAAGGTACAGTCCTTCGCAACACGGGCGACGGCATCATGAAAGCCAGCAGTGAGAGCGGAAACAGCCTGTGGTACAACAGCGCGTATTACAATGAGCCCGACGCACCGCACACTGTCATGCAGGCGGCAAACGGCGTAGACTGGTACGCTATGCAGCAGCACGCGGAAGCGCCTGCCTTTGAACAGGGAGAGGCCGCAGACGTATATAACCAGGCGGCCTTCCGCAACTTCATGCCCGGCTTTGAGCAGCAGGTGGCACATGTGGACGGCACGCATCGGGAGGACGGGCACTTCGAGGTCCGCCATACCGATGGCTCCGGGACAGCCTTTTACGACACCGCCAGATTCGCCGCACCGCGCGGGGATTATCAGGTATATGAGGACGTCAGAGGGCAGCAATGGATCGCCATCCATGGAGACCCCGCTGTGGAACGCAAGCCGGTGTTCGAGGACGGAAAGCCCGTCTACGACGGTGAAAACGTCCGCACGGTGTCAGTGGAGTCGGTTCGATACAAGAACACGCCCAGCCGCTTTAAGGAGCCGGAAAAGCGTCCGGACAGCGGCATAAAGGCGCCGAAGCGCAGGAAATAAATGCAGTGGGCAACAGCCGGAGCGGATGATATCCCTCCGGCTGTTTTGCCTGCCTGCGAATAAAGAAACCAGCCGCCACGCGCGGCTTCGGATACTCACCGGGGAGGTGTAAAAGAAAATGGCTGAGCCGGATAAACGGCAGATAGGCGACGGCAGCGATAATTACGGCGAAGCTGCCAAGCAGATGGCCAAAGCCGCAAAGGAAGCAGGAAAAGAGACGGCGAAGCAAGCCGCCGTGAAAGGCACTGAAGCCGGCGCCAATGCAGCAGCTGCGACGGTGCAGGCAGGCGTGGAGGGCGGCAAGGCGGTTGCCGAGATAGCTGCAGGAACCGCTGCGGGCGGACCGTGGGGTGCGATTTTATCGGCGGCATGGGCCATGCGTCACACGCTGTTTAAGATACTTGTCTGCATCTGCCTGTTTTTCCTTGTCATTATCGTCCTGATCGTTTCACTGCCCAGCGTTGTCACAAACAGCGTGTTTGGGCTGGATGGGTCGATGGTAGACATGGAAAACCCCACAACACTGCTGGAATCCTATAACGACCTTGCCGCAGATATTTCCGCAGTTGTGGAGGAAGGGTATGACGCAGCCCTCGCAAAAGTCGAGCAGAGCATTGAGGACGGCGGATACGACTACGATCTGTCTATGGATGCACTTATCAATTACGCACAGGGTTCCGCCGGGTACGATGTAAGCTATATCCTCGCGGCCTACTCCGCATCGCTTCAACAACGCAATACCGGCAAGGAGGATATGCTGGCAAAGCTTCGCAGCGTTGCCGACAGTATGTTTCCGGTATCTTTCGTAGAGAAGGAATCGGAGCAAATCGTCCCCTTTACCTACGCTACATACAGACCCGTTACCGTGACGGTCGTCACATCGAAGACACAGACGGGAACCATCAATGGCATTCCGCAGTACCGTTATACCACAGCCCGTCGCACCTACTATGAGCCGGACGAAACAATAACAACATCGGAGCCGGTCAATGTGGCAGCCTATACGCCTGTGGCAGTTTCCATTCCCATATACAGCGGAGGCAGAATCACCGGCACACGAAGCGAACTCTATTATGAGCAGGGCGGCACGGAGACGCTCACTCCGGAAACGGAGGTCGTAAAGTATGTGGAATGCACCATACAGCCATTTGATAACAGCGTCATCATCCGAGCCTTCGGGATCGATCCCTCCGCCACCTATGACCAATTCAAAATAACCTATGGCGAAGCCATTCAGAAGATGGCCAACGCCTTGAAAATGACGCTGTATGGGACATTAGGCAACGGGCAGATGGTTCCCTTGACCGATGCGGAGTTGATCGCCTTTGTCAACGCGCAGAACTGCAGCCCCATGCGGAAGCACATCCTTACAACGGCATTGTCGCTGGTGGGCAAGGTCCCATATTTCTGGGGCGGCAAGTCGGCGCCCGGTTGGAACGATGCTTGGAACACGCCGCGGCTGGTGACGTCAGCCGGTTCTCCGACGACCGGCACGATTCGGCCCTTTGGTCTTGATTGCAGCGGCTTCACCACATGGGTATTCAATACGGCAGTAGGCGTTGAGATCGGCGCCGGCTGCAACGGACAGTACCCGAATACCTACGGCGTCTCCGCAGCGGAGCTGCTGCCGGGTGATTTGGGATTCCTTGCGGATGATGACGGTTGGGGTCATGTGCTTATTTTTGCCGGATATGATGCGGAAGGGACACGTATGTGGGTGCATTCCTCCGGCGGCATCGGCGTTATCCTGAATACGCCAAGCTATGAAGGAAGGCTTTCCTATCGCCGCCTCAGCATCGTGGATTACGATGCGCCGGTGGTAAACGCCCCCACCGGCGAGGCGCTTTATACGCTGGATGTACCATCAGTTGACAAGGACACACAAGGTTTTAGGGGCCAAATAGCACGGCATAGCTGTGTCGTCCTCATTGGAAATACATCCAGTATTCCTGCATTCGTTCTCCTTGCTCTGCCATACTCTTTGGCTCCTAAAACTCAAAGACCCTAAAGGAATTGCTTTGAGGGCAATCCAAGGCCGAGGAGCGCAGAACTACCGGAGGTAATTCAAGCGACGAGAACGCAGGAGTGTCCCAAAGCAAACCTTTGGGGCTTGTGTGCTCTTATCAACTGATGGTAGAGGTGACGCATTACTGCGCCTGCGCAAAGTGCTGCGGCAGCAATGCGCAGGGGCTTACTGCCAGCGGCAAACAGGCAGCGGTCGGTATGGTCGCTATGTCCAGCCATTATCCCTTCGGCACGCAAATCATGATAAACGGTACCATGTACACCGTGGAAGATCGGGGCGGCTCGGGCATAGAGAACAATATCCATCGCGTGGATATCTATGTGCCGGACCATCAGCAGGCGCTGCGGATGGGACGGTATACCACAACCGCAACAATTTACAGATTAGGCAGGTGAAAAACTTGGACGAAAGAGAATACAACAACGTGTACGCAATCCCCGCAAACTATACGGACAGCGGCAAACTGCTGGGAGGGATGATCGATACCCGGAACGCAATCGAAACGGTGATTCTGGTGCTGGCTTTGGGCTATCCGGAGCTGATTCTGATCCCCATGCCCGGCACCATCCGCATCGTGGTCATGACGGTCACGCTGCTGCCGCTGGCGGTGGTGTCTGCAATGGGCGTGGATGGCGGGTCGCTGTTTCAGTACATCGGCCATATCATCCATTTCTGGACACACCGCAGGAAATTACACTTCAGGAGGATCGGATACCGCTATGGCCAAAGCAAAAGGAAAAAGAAACCACAGAAAAGAAAAGCTTGAGTTTGTACAGGATTATTTGCCCATCCGCGACCTGAAAAACGGGATCATTGAAACGACGGACAACCGCTACATAAAAATCCTTGAGATCGAGCCGATCAACTTCACGCTGCGCTCCGATGAGGAGCAGTTCAACATCATCTCCAGCTTTGCCAGCTGGCTGAAGATATCCCCCATGCGGCTGCAGTTCAAGTCCATTACGCGCCGAGCGGACTCGGATAAGCACATATCCATGATCTGCGAGGAATTGGAACACGAGGAGAATCCGCAATGTAAGGAGCTTGGCGAAGATTATATCGGACTCATCAAGGATGTGGGAAATCGGGAAGCGCTGACGAGGCGCTTCTTTCTGATTTTCCAGTATGAGGCGGTAGGCCGCAACGAAAGCGACGACTATGCAAAGATCTATGGCATGCTCCAGACCGCCGAGCAGACAGCGCGGGCGTATTTCATGCAATGCGGCAACAGCATCGTCCAGTCCAAAGACCCGGATGAAGCGACTGCCGAAATCCTATACATGTTTTACAACCGGCGCTCCTGCACGGACGAGCCGTTTTCCTCCCGTGTAGATCGCATCGTGGTGGACACCATGGCGGCAAAGAAGAAAATCATCGGCATGGACCCGGTGCCGCCTATCCGTATGGCCAACTTTCTGGCGCCCCGCGGCATCGACCTGAGCCATTATAACTATGTCGTTATGGACGGGCTGTACTATTCCTTCCTCTACATCAAGGCAGGCGGGTATCCAAGCCGCGTCCGGGCCGGCTGGATGTCCTCGCTCATCAACGCCGGAGAAGGAGTGGATATCGACGTCCATCTCCGCCGTGAGAACCGCAGCCGCACCATAGATAAGGTCGCCCAGCGGATCAGGCTCAACCGCACCAAGCTCAAGAGCATGCAGGATACCAGCACCGATTATGAGGAGCTGACCAATTCCATACAGGCGGGCTATTTTATCAAGAATGGCATCGCCAACTACAACGAGGACCTCTTTTACATGAGCGTTTTCATCACCGTATCGGCCAAAACCTACGAGGAATTGCTTTGGCGCAAGCAGCAGATGGTGGATATGCTCAAATCCATGGATATGTACACCAGCGAGTGCAGCTTTCAGCAGGAGGCCGCACTGCAGTCGGTGATGCCGTTCCTGAAAATCTCGCCCAAGCTTGAGAAAAAGGCGCAGCGCAATGTGCTGACCAGCGGCGCCGCATCCAGCTATATCTTCACCAGCTTTGAGCTGTCGGATGACAATGGCGTGCTGTTGGGCATCAACCGATACAACAACTCCCTGTGCATCGTGGATCTGTTCAACACAAAGATCAATAAAAATGCCAACCTGAACCTGCTGGGCACATCGGGCGCAGGCAAGACCTTCACCATGCAGCTGCTGGCGCTTCGGATGCGGATGCGCGGCATTCAGTGCTACATTCTGGCGCCCATCAAGGGACACGAATTCCGTAGAGCCTGCAATAAGATCGGCGGCGAGTTTATCAAGATCGCACCGGGTTCCCCCCACTGCATCAACGTAATGGAGATACGGCATACCATGTCGCCGGAGATGGAGCTGATTGACGAGATTGATTATGTGGAGATGGGCTCCATGCTGGCTCGAAAAATTCAGCAGCTCATGACCTTCTTCGGCCTGCTGATCCCCGATATGAGCAATGAAGAGGAACAGATGCTGGATGAAGCGTTGATCCGAACCTATGCGGACTTCGGCATCACCCATGATAACGACTCCATCTATACGGATATGGCCTCCGCTCCGCCCAAAATGAAGCAGATGCCCATCCTGGGCGACCTGCATAAGCACCTGCAGGAGAATCCCATGACCCAGCGGCTGGCGGCCATCATCAGCCGTTTTGTCACCGGCAGCGCCCAAAGCTTCAACAGGCAGACCAATGTAGACCTCTCTAATAAGTACATCGTCCTTGACCTGTCGGAGTTGAAGGGCAAACTGCTTCCGGTGGGCATGTTCATCGCACTGGATTATGTGTGGGATCAGATAAAGGCTGACCGCACCAAACGCAAAGCCATCTTTATCGACGAGATCTGGCAGCTGATCGGCGCCAGTTCCAACCGCATGGCCGCGGAGTTTTGCCTTGAGATATTCAAGGTTATCCGCGGCTTCGGCGGAGCGGCCATTTCCGCAACGCAGGATCTGTCGGATTTCTTCGGTCTGGAGGACGGCAAGTACGGCAGGGCGATCATCAACAACTCCAAGAACAAGATTATTCTGAATCTGGAGCCGGACGAGGCCCGGTATGTACAGGAAACGCTGAAGCTCACCCGCACGGAGATCCGCGCCATCACCCGCTTCGAGCGCGGCGAGGCGCTCATCAGCTCCAACAACAACAAAGTGCCCGTGGTGGTGAAGGCCTCCAAGCTGGAAAAGGAAATGATCACCACGGATCGCGCCGAGCTGGAGGCAATCCTCAAAGAACGGCAGAGGGAGAAAACGCATTCAGCATAGAATACGCATTTCGCAAAGAATACTCACACGCAGAAGGAGGTGAACAACATGCTGCTTGATGATGAGCGCCATGTGATCAAATGGCTGTCGCAGTACGGCGCACTGACCAAAACACAGGTGATCCGACTGCTGCGGGACAAAACCCCGGAGACGGCGGAGAAGATTCTTCGCAATCTGAAAAGGGAGCATCAAATCTCGGATGTGGCCGGTGGCTACTATCTGGCTTTGGATGGGCTATGCAAGCCGGATCAGCGGACGATCCTTGCCGTATGGGTGCTGCTGCGGTTTATCGACTATGTGGATCCCATGGCGCATTATCCTGCGGTCTACCCGTCCCAAATCTTTTTTCTGAAGGAAAACATCGGCTATGAGATCGTTGTGCTGTATGACGGCGAGCAGCACCTTAGCAAGCTGCTGCAGCCGCAGGATGACGAGATGAAATATATCTTTGTCCTGCCCAATATCGCCATGGCGTCCCAGATGATGCTCCCCAAAGCGCCCTGCCTGTTTGCAACCGTTAACTTTGCCGGGCAGGAAGAACCGGACATTACATTTTACACAGAGGAGGCTGCAACCGATGGACTCGATAAACTCGTTCATTCATCTGCTGGATAAAATAGAGACGCAGGATCGACGGCTCGGCATGACCATAAAAAATCTCCGCTGTCTGACCGGAGGGAAAAGCATGGAGCTGGCGTATGCCATGGCGCTGAAGCTGGCTGAGGAAAGCGAAAAATTGACGCTGCTGACCAGAGCGCTTCCCGCCTACACGGGAAATCCGCGGGCACTGCAGGATGTGGATGCGGTTGCAGCAGAGTCGGTTCCAATAGAAGCGGGCTTTACCATCGAAGGCTGGTTCTGCATCCGGCTGCCTCTGCTGCTCCCCAAAAAGGAGAGGGGCTCCGCCTCCTATATTCGGGGCATCCTGTACCCGGCACTCAGGAACTTCTTTCAGGGCAAAGCGCCGGTTCGATACCCCGAAAGCATTATGATATTCCGCCATGTATATGAAAAAGGCAGGCCGGAGCGTCGGTACCGGGATCATGACAATATTGAGATCAATATGCTCTCCGATACCGTCGCTATGTATGTGCTTACGGATGACGCGCCGCCGTGCTGCGATCATTTCTACTGCAGCGCGGCCTCCACGCAGGAGCGTACGGAGGTGTATGTGGTCCCGGCACGGGATTTTCCCCAGTGGCTGGTGCTGGAGCCCCTGATCCCGGATGAGGGGGTGATGCTCCATGAAAATGTGCCGGAGCAGCGTCAAAAACATGTGTAAAAACAGGGCAAAAACCCGCCTCCCCAATGACATATCTTTTAACAGCCGGAAAACACCGATGAAACCGATATTTTTCAGGCATTTTGCGCGGACGGTTTCCGACAAAGAGAGCAGTCATGTTGTCGGAAAGCTCCTGCATTCCGGGGCTTGAAACAATGATTACCGTTCGGCCGGGAAGTCATGTGCATCGGCTTATCACAGTGCTCGGGCTCGCCGGCGAATACCCTGTCCGTTCGCTTGGCGTGCTGGGAAACGAGCGTACTCTCAGAGCGCTGGTGAGTAAACTTTCCACAACACAGGAGCTTCGTAATCCGGATACCGGCGAGCGGATGAGGGTAAAGCTGCTGCAGCTGACCGGTACTGGGAATGCCAAAGCGATTCGTTTCTGTAAGGGTGCTCTCCCCATACTGGAATGGATACATCCGGACGCATACGACTATTATATGGCCGCGTTTTACAATCATAGATTCCCCGGCGGTATGGCGCATCGGGACCGCAACCTTCGGGTTGCCGAGACGATTGGGATGCACCTGACCGCCGGTGTCGAGACAAGGGCCTATCTACTCCCCGCCTTGCAAAACCGGGCTATCCTTCGGATAACATCGGACACGCCTGCCTTCTATCTGGCGCGGGACTTCAAGAAGATCTCTCCTGCGGAACAGAACAAAACCATGTTTACACGCATCGTCGGCGCAATCTTCTATCCCGGCGGCTGTTACGCCGTTTACAACACGCGGAACGCCGCGATGAAATGGAACGGCATGGGAGAGTTCAAGGCGCTCCACAGCCTGACAGAGCTTGCCCGCATGAATGCCGGGGTTCAGAGCATCGACTCCGCAATCCTGCTGGGCGAGTCCTATGATACGGCGCTGACCACACTGCTGGAGTCGGATAAAAACCGGCGACTGGAACTTCGGTTTGACGGAATCTATCGGTACATCTATTTTGTGCCCATGAATGCCGGCGGCATCCGGCAGTTCAGATTGCTCACCGTCCCAGACTGGAAAGAAAAGCTGCTTGAGCTGCTGTTCGACCCAGACGTCCGGTCATATAACCGGGGATTCATGGAATACGACGCCAGTATCGGCGGTACCTGTGTTTTCTCGCATCTTGACGGCGACATCGCACGCCTGATCCGTTTTCGTGAGGCAATGCAGACCGGCGCAGGGAGCTTCGAGGTACTCTGCTTCGATGATCAAGCGCCCTTTCTAAGAGAGTACCTTGGCCCGTATATCACACTCAAAACCATCGACGCTGCCACAGTAGAAGCAGAACTGGGACTATAAAGGAGGAATGCATTCTGGATAAAAAGCGAGCAGCAGCCATCATCGCCGTCTCCATACCGGGACTCATCACCCTGCTTTACCTGGGCGGAGTGCTTGGCCAATTGCTGATAAACTACGAGCTTTGGATGAATTCTGGCGGTCTTACGGGGCAAACGACCATCGGCGCCGTAGACTGGAATCCGATCGTGTGTCTGGGCAGCGCCTTCAGCATCCCGGGGCTAAAAAGCATCGGTATACTGCTGCTGACCGGGGTCGGTATCACCGCCTATGTGCGTTTCCACGATAAATTCAGCTCCAAGGACTACGATGAACGCGGATTTACCCGCAGCAAGTACGGAACCTACGGCACCGCATCATGGATGAAGGACAAGGAGCTGAAAGAGATTCTGGAGATCAAGCCTCCATCGCAGGCCGATGGCATCATTTTGGGCGAAAAAAACGGCAGCGTCGTCTGCTTACCTAAAGACACCAGACTGAACCGCCACATCGCCGTATTCGGTGCATCCGGTACCCGAAAATCCCGTGGCGTGATCCGTCCGGCACTGTTCACCATACTTAAGCGCGGAGAGTCGGCAGTCATTACGGATCCGAAGGCGGAGCTCTATAACGATACCGCCGAGTTGTTCCGCAAGAACGGGTATGAAGTAAAAGTATTCAACCTGGTAGACCCCCGGCACGGCGACTCATGGAACTGCATGTCAGACCTGAACGGCGATACTCTGCTGGCGCAGGTGTTGACCAATGTCATCATCTCCAACACCAGTGAGGGCAAGGGCGACCATTTCTGGGACAACGGCGAGGCCAATTTGCTCAAAGCGCTGGTGCTCTATATCGATCTGGACAGGAGCCGCAGCCCGGAGACGAAGAACCTGGCGGCCGCCTACCAGCTCCTGACCCAAAACAGCGAACGGCAGCTGACGGCACTTTTTGAAAAGCTGCCGCTGGATCACCCCGCCCGTGCGCCGTTCAATCTTTTCTCGCAGGCCAGCGACACGGTGCGTTCCGGCATCGTCCTTGGACTCGGCACCCGGTTACAGGTCTTACAGAACGAGGCTGTGCGGGACATCATCAGCCGCAGCGATATCGATCTCACGGCGCCAGGCAAGCGCAAATGCGCCTACTTCGTCATACTCAGCGATCAGGACGCAACGATGGCGTTTCTGTCCTCGCTGTTCTTTTCGTTTCTATTCATCAAGTTGGTGCGCTATGCCGACAGCACGCCGGAGCTGCGCTGCAAAGTTCCGGTCAACCTCATCTTCGATGAGTTCAACAATGTGGGCAAGCTCGGCGGCGCAGCGGACGGTTCGGATTTCGCCCGTACGCTCAGCGTTATCCGCAGCCGTGCGATCTATGTGGTGTTGGCCGTGCAGAGCCTCGGTCAGCTCCAGAACCGGTATCCCAACAATCTCTGGGCAGAGATCATCGGTAACCTGGACGTGCAGCTTATGCTAGGCTGTACCGATGAGGTCAGCGCCGAATACTTCTCCGCGCGGAGCGGTGATATGTCGGTGGAGATCAACTCCACCATGACCGTGCGCAAGACCATTGCCGTAGCGCAGGTCATCCCCCAATACCGTCAGACGGAGGGCCAGGGGCGCAGACGGCTGCTGACTCCGGACGAGGTGCTGCGCATCCCAAACGAGGAACTGCTGGTGGTCATCCGAGGACACAATGTCCTGAAACTGAAAAAATTTGATTATGCTGACCACCCGCTGGCCAAGGAATTGACTCCCGTCAGCATTCTTGACTACACACCCCCGCACGCGGCAGCGCCTTTTCTCCAGACCGAGACGACTTTGCCACGCGCAGTGTCTGAGGAGCGGCCTCACACATCGTCCATACCCTCAAAACGCAGAACGCTGTACAACTCCGCAAAACCGCCGAGCGAGTTTTGAACTCAATGATTTAACCAAAAAAGTTGACATTTAACTTTAGCGATGTTATAATGTCAAAAGAAAGTTAAATTGGTGGTGAGCAGATGGACTATATCACAAAAACACTGGGCGTCCCGGTAATACGGACAGAGTGGAAGCAGCAGGCAGCCTTGCCGCTTTTTTTGAACGATAGATATACATTTGAACAAGCGGACATTGGCGGAGTAGCGTGCCTTATTGTTCATCCTGTGGGGGAACTCGATACGATCAATACCCTTAAAAAGCGTGTGGCGAGGCTGCATGCAGCAAGCGGGCGACAGGTCGTTTTTGAGTTAACGGCCATATCCCGGCAGCGCCGCAACTCATTCATTGATGCGAAGCTGGCGTTCGTCGTGCCGGAAAAGCAGGTGTATCTTCCCTTTCTTGGGGCTCTGCTTACAGAGCGCTGCGATAGCGAGGGACTCAGGACGGGCGCAGAGAAGCTGCAGCCGTCTGCGCAGATGCTGCTGTTTGCCTATATCCTGAACAGGAACGAGCCTATGCCGATGACACCCTTTGCGGAGAGGTTTGCCTTTTCCGCAATGACGATCACGAGAGCGGCAAATCAATTGGTAGAGCTTGGGCTCCTTAACAAGTCCTGCTCCGTCGGAGCGCAGAAAATGCTCTGCACCGAGCTCGACACAAAGGGACTATATCAAAAAGCCGTCCCCTACCTCATCCAGCCTGTCCGGACAACCGTATTCATCGAAAAGAGCGCTGTGACCCGGGATATGTTTCCCGCAGGGCTGAGTGCGCTTTCGGAAATGAGCATGCTCAACCCGCCGACGGTCGAAACATGGGGTATGGTTGGCGGTAAAATTAAGGGATCGGCACAGAAATTGATCGATTCTGAAAAGCAATGCGCCCTGCAGCTCTGGCGCTATGATCCGCGCCGTATCAGTCAGACAGGCGGAGTTGATGTACTGTCGCTGGCGGCAAGCTTAGCAGACGATATGGACGAGCGGGTAGAGCAATGTATTGAAGAAATACTGGAAAAGGTGTGGTGACAAAGATGGTAACCGGATTTGAGAGCTTCAAGCGGTGGTTTTCCGAGTACAGCGAGCAGTATGCAATTATCGGCGGAACAGCATGCGACCTGCTCATGAGCGAGGAAGGTATGGATTTTCGGGCAACGCGAGATATTGATATGGTGCTGATCGTAGAGAGCCTGACGCCGCAGTTCGGAGAACGATTTTGGTCATATATCAGAGACGCAGGGTACGAGCATAGGAATAAAAGTACCGGCGAACCGCAGTTTTACCGATTTACGAATCCGAAGAGCCGGGATTATCCCTACATGATAGAGCTGTTTTCCCGTCGCGCTGATGCAATTGCCCTTTCGGATGATGCGGTACTTACGCCATTGCCACTGGACCATGAAATATCCAGCCTGTCGGCGATTTTGCTGGATGATGCGTATTACCAATTCCTGCGCAAGGGGAAAACCATAATAGATGGGATACCGATTCTTGACGCAATGCACCTCATCCCATTCAAGGCCAAGGCGTGGCTGGATCTTCGCCAGCGAAAGGAAGCCGGCGCAAAGGTTGACAGCAAAAACATCCGGAAGCACAAAAATGACGTGATCCGGCTCAGCATGCTGTTGAGAGAAAATGATACGCTTGACTTGCCGCAAGCGATCCGCAATGATATGAAAGGCTTCCTTTCCGCAATGCGCGAAGAATCGATTGACCTCAAGGCACTTGGAATACGAGGAACGTCGCAGGAGGAAATAACGGGAAGGCTGCTTACGGCGTATATCCTGGACAAATAAAAAACATTACCGGCAGATGGGCGTCTCAGAAATGGGACGCTCTTTTTATATTCAAACAAAAGAAACGGAGGATCAAACAATGGCAACGAAAAAAACGGCGGTGATCCCGGAAGAAGAAATTCTTGCGGCCGCGACGGAAGAAAACATCAATGAACACTCATTACATCAGACTGAAACTGAACCTGAGCCGGATAGAGTGCTCAGCGCTGAAGGGGCGCCCGGAGACGCTGATCTCATCGACATTTGCCAGACTGATTCCGAATCTGCGAATCCCGAAGGGATGCCGATCGAAGACGCCGCGCGCAACACCCCGGAAGCACCGGTATCCCAGACCAGATCGGGCACTGAACTTCCCGGAGAATTCCCGGCCGGATCCGATGAATTAACTGCGCCGGAAGCTCCGGCGTCCCAGACCGATTCCGACTTGGAGAAGAAAAAACCTGAAGAGAGCCTGCCGGCCCGCCGAACCAGAAAACCAAGAGCTAAGAAAAGTGAGCCTGACACAGCGGCGGCAGAACCGCCCGGGGGTGCATCCGACGGCGTCGAAGCTCCGGAGAAGAAGCCGCGCAGGCGCGCCGCTGCCAGACCGGCGTCGCCGGTGGTATCCATCGACGAGCGCCCCAGTGTGGAAACGGAAGCGGACAAAGCCCGCAACGATTTGCTGGACCTGGTAGAATCCTTAAAGACCAAACGGATCCTGACCGGGACCATTCAGGGCATCGAACGCCCCGCTGACCATCCCTCGCGTTCTCTTGCAGTCATTTATCATGGCGATATCAAGGTAATCATTCCTGCGGAGGAGGCGGTGGAGCCGCCGGAGGATTTCCGCGGCAGGCTTCCGGAGGATGTGCTGCACTATATGGTCACCAAGCGCCTGGGGGCGGAAGTGGATTACATCATCAAGGGCATCGACGCCAAGGCGGGCGTTGCGGTCGGCAGCCGTCTTGAGGCTATGTCCGCTAAGCGCCGCGCGTACTATTTCGGTACAGACCGGGATGGAAACAATCTGCTCTACGAAGGTATCTGTGCGGAAGCTCGCGTTGTATCCGTCATTCGTGCCGGCATCTTCGTGGATCTGTTTGGCTTGGAGGTCTACATCCCTCTTCGTGAGCTGAGCTACCAGCGTATGCTGGATGCGCAGGACAGCTTTCAGCCCGGGCAGCGCATTCTGGTTAAAATCCTGAGCATCGACCGCAGTGACCGAACCCGTATCCGGGTCAGCGCCTCCATCAAGCAGGCCGGCGAGAATCCCTATGAAAAGGCGCTGCGGCGTTATTCTGTGGGCAACCGCTATGTAGGTACTGTCAGTATGGTGGACATGAACGGTGTGTTTGTCTCACTGGACGGCGGCATCGACTGTCTGTGCAGCTATCCTAAGCGCGGACGCCCGCCCAGAGGCTCTCGCGTAACGGTACGGATTCTGGGCATCAACAACGAATCCAATCGAATCTGGGGAGCGATCACACACATCGCTACCCCGAGATGACTGGAGCGAACAGAAAATGACAAGGAGGTTGAACAACTATGCTTGATTACGATCTGACCCGCGCGGAGCAGGTCAGAAGAACGGATCTTGCGCAAAAAGCCCGCAGGATGATCCTGTCCCACATGAAGGTGGAGGCGGAGGACGAAACTTCGCTGACGCTGGATCACCGCGGCTACTATATGCAGATCTCGTTCTCGCCGCTGCACCCGCTGCTGGTCGTCTGCCTGGCTAAGGCGATCCGAAACCCGGATGGCGCACGAAAACAGCAGCTTGCCAACGAGCTGAACCTGCACAGCGTGTTGGGCAGCCACGCCATCAACGAGGACGTCGGCTGTTATTCCTATCGCGCTACCCACTGGCTGGATACGGAGCTCACGCCGGAACGGTTCTTTGAAATACTCAGCCGCTGCGTTGACGAAGCGGATCGTGGCTATTTCAATCTGGCAGGATGAGTATATTGCCGTAATGCTCAGTGCGTATCCGCGTACCGGACAAACCCACCGCCTCCCGGCAGTACCCGGGGAAAAGTCTCAGGTGAGAGCCGGGAGCCATACTGCGGCACTCCGGAGTACACCTTACAGCCGTCAAGCCCTCCGGAATCAGAACCAGCCATACTAAAAGAGCCGGCCATGAACGAACTGCATTTGCGCGAAACTGTGGCGTTGGAGTTGGTTTCACCTATGACTCTACCGCAACAGGACGCCGGGATACCCCCATTATCGCCGGAGATATATCCATCTATCCGGCGCGGGATATCAAATCGCGGCTGGAACTGTACGCAGCAGACGGCATCATATATTTCTGCGTTTGGGCGCAGCTGAGAACAGAAGCACGATACGATCTGTATATCTGCTGCACCTGAGCCAAACCACATCACGCAGAGAGAAGCGCATCGGAAACGGTGCGCTTCTTTGCTGCAAAAAAACAGGAGGTAAAGGACCGATGAAACGTAAAACGCTCAAGAAAGCCCTTTCGGCATTCTTGTCCCTGCTCATGTGCATGATGACGCTTTTGTCTATCAGCACACCTGTGTTTGCCGCAACGACGGTAGACGCTTACATGGTGGATTTCCCACGCGACGGTGACAGCAACTACTCTGCGACGGCGTGGGGCCACTCTGCCACGTCTCTGATGGGC
The DNA here is from genome assembly GCA_004554205.1 of Clostridium sp. Taxonomy (GTDB): domain Bacteria; phylum Bacillota; class Clostridia; order Lachnospirales; family Lachnospiraceae; genus Brotaphodocola. Next base: position 4,605 of record SFNH01000013.1, on the reverse strand, counting down.
GGTTGGCGGTTTCTCAACAGCAAATACACAACGGTGCATAGCATCGGCACCTATAACGGTCAAGTCTCGTATTGCATCGAGCCCGGCATCGGGCAAAATGTCGGCGATACTCTCTCCCACAAGGATGAGACATTTTGGGAAAACTACCCCAGCCACCTCAATCCGACCATTTCCCCGGATACCATCAAGGTCCTGCTTGGCCGGATCATGCAGTACGGCTATCAGGGCAATGTATCCACATCCTGGCGTTCTCAGAACGCCTCGGATGCAGCTGCGCTCAGCCATGCAATCGCTACGCAGCTGCTGGTCTGGGAGACGGTTGTCGGCGAGCGTGACGCAAGCTTCAACAAGGTGGACCCCTCCGGCTATGGGAAGAGTGCGGTTTGGAGTTATATCCGGGACGAGCATCCGCTTCGCAGCCAGATCCGCTCCTATTATAATTCCATGGCCGCCAGCGTGCAGAGTCACGCAGAGATCCCCAGCTTCTGCGCACGAAGCATTGGCAGCGCACGCAGCTATGAACTCAAATACGACGGCACGCGATATACCGTGACACTGACGGATACCAATGGAGTGCTGTCGAATTTCTCGTTCAGCTCCTCGGAACCCGGAATCAGCTTCTCCCGAAGTGGGAACCGCCTGACAATCACCTCTGATACGCCGATTGCAGGCGATATCCGCGTAAGCGCCAGCAAGACCAACGGCGTGCGAAGCGGTGTGGTCGTCTGGACGGACGGCAACAAAGGCGCCGGCATTCAGGACGTTGTCACCTACGGCGAAAATGTGTCAGACCCTGTCAGCGCCTATCTTCGGCTTGAGATGGAGGCGCTCGGCACCATGCACCTGGTCAAGACCAGCGAGGATGGCGTTGTGGCCGGCATTTCTTTCACGATCTCCGGCAACGGCATTACCAAGACTGTGACTACCGGCCGCGACGGCACGATTGACGTATCCGAGCTCATGGCCGGCACCTATACCGTAACAGAAGCGGACATTGAGCGTTATACGCCCCAGACTTCACAGCAGGTCACCATTGTCGGTGGGCAGACCTCGACCGTGACCTTCAACAACGTGCTCAAGCGCGGTGCATTGGAGGTGACCAAGACTTCAGAAGACGGATTCGTTGAGGGCGTAAAGTTTCGCTTGTACGGCAAATCCCTTTCCGGCCTGAGCGTCGATGAGTATGCGGTAACGGACTCCACCGGCGTGGCTAAGTTCCGCAATGTCCTGATTGGCGGCCCATATACCATCGAGGAGGTCGATACGGCCATTCGTTACGTTATCCCTGATCCCCAGTCAGTATCTATCCAGTGGAACCGGGTTGCAGAGCGCAGCTTTGCCAATATCCTCAAAAAGTTTACCGTGACCGTAACCAAGACGGACGCAGAAACCGGAACACCGCAGGGCGACGCCACGCTGTCAGGCGCTAAATACGGGATCTACAAGGGCGGGAAGCTTGTCGATGTGTATTACACAGACGCCAAAGGTCAGTTCACCAGCAAAGAGTATATCTGTGATACCGACTGGACGATCCGTGAAATGGAACCATCGGAGGGGTACCTCCTCGATACGACGGAACATGCCGTTGGTGCAGCGCCCGGTCAGTATACGGTTGAACACAATACAACGGCTAACGCCGTGACCGAAACGGTAATCAAGGGCAGCATCCGCCTGATCAAGCATATTGATGCGGAACTGGAAACCCCCGAGAATATGCCGACCCCGCAGACAGAAGTCGAGATCCCCGCAGCAACGGAACCCACTGCGCCGGAGGGCTCCGCATATTTTGTTAGCCCGGACGCAGCCGAACCGGCAGCGGGAGAAACCCCAATGCCCGATCAAGCCGACACGGAAACGCCGGCCGAGTCTGAGCCGGAAGCAGCCGACACGCTGATTCCCGGTCAGAATGAAGCGGAGCCGGAGCCCGAAAACGGATCTGTACCGGCGTCGGAGTTCAACCCCTCCGGCAATGCAGGCATTATCGAGCAGCCGGAAGCAGGCGCGATGTTTCAGCTTTATCTCTCCGATGCCGGAAGCTATGACGCAGCCAAAGATGGCGAGCGCGATCTGCTCGTGACGGATGAAAACGGCGTAGCGCTTTCCAAGTATCTACCTTACGGCCGCTATACCGTACACCAAATCGAGGGACAGGAAGGACAGGCCTTTATTTCGGACTTCACCGTATTCATCAGCTCCGACGGACACCTGTACTCCTATATCCTGAACAACCAGACCATCACCAGTTTTATCCGCGTGGAAAAGCGCGATGCTGAGACCGGGAAGATCATTCCGGCAGCAGGCATCGGTTTTCAGGTCAGAGACCTGACCTCCGGCGAACTGATTTCACAGACTGTCTATTATCCGGCGCCAGTGACCATCTCCACATTCTATACCGCAGATGATGGTACGCTGATGCTCCCCTGCGAGCTGCCCTACGGCCGCTATGAGCTGATCGAGGTGGCAACCTGCCATGGCTATGTGCTGGATACCGCCCCGGTTCCGTTTACCGTGGATGGGTCAGAGGCTGTCGTGACAGTTACAAAGTCCAACATGGCGCAAAAAGGCGTCATCCGTATCCAAAAGACCGGCGAGGTCTTCAGCAGCGTTGTAAACGAGGGATCCATCTTCCGGCCTGTATATGAGAATACCGGACTTCCGGGAGCAGTCTTTGATATCGCTGCTGCGGAGGATATTTACACCCCTGACGGAACCTTGCGTGCAAAGGCCGGAGACATCGTAGACACCGTCACCACGCAATCGGACGGCATGGCCGCCAGTAAGGCACTCTACCTTGGCAAGTATGTGATCACCGAGAAGCAAGCTCCGCACGGCATGGCCCTTCAGACCGAACCGCATACGGTTGAGCTGGTATATGCCGGACAGGAGGTCACGGTCACCGAGCTTCGGGCAGATATGTACAATGAACGCCAGCGTGTGGAGATCAGTCTGGTAAAGCGTTCCGACGCAACAGCATGGCTGAAGCGACCGTTTGAGGCAAGAACGGAAACGGAATATGGGGTGTAAAACAACGGCTTTCGATCCTTCAGACTCCGGCGTTCGTAGTACGGGGCGGCCAGCTTTGCAAGACCCAGAGGCAGGCAGATGGGTCGATACTTCAGCTTTCAGTCTTTCCCACTAGCTGAAGCATCTTGCGGATGGTGGCATAGTGGCCGGACAAAATGTAGCCTTTGCCGGGCTCTCCGCTTTCGGAACAGGCGAGAAGGCCATTTGCCACATCCCGCACATCCACAAAGTCATATCCGCCGCGAACGGCTAAAGGCAGCTTCCCGGCAAGAAAGGATTTTGCCATTGAGGTGAAGCTCCCACCCTGTAAGTCGCCTGGCCCGATGATGCCGGAGGGGAAAACAATGCTGGCATTCAACCCGCGTTCCGCTGCAGCGAAGACCAACTCTGTTGCAGTTGCCTTGCTCTTGGCGTAATCTCCGTCCACAAGCCCCGGAGAGAATTCGCAATCCTCCGTAATAATGCAGCCCTTCGGCTTTTCCGGTATGGCATGGACGGAACTGACATAGACCATTTTGCCCACATCATGCTCCATACATTGCCGGAGAACTCTCCATGTCCCCCCTACATTGACCTGATAGAACCTCGAACCGGGTCTGGACGCGACGGAGACGATACCAGCACAGTGAATCACACAGGTACGGCCGTCGGCATCCGCAAAGAAGTCTGCAAGCGAGCTTTCATCACACACATCTCCGGTGACGGTGTGGACTTCTTTCGGGAGCAAATTGATATAAGGGTCATTATGCAGCACAAGTGCATACACCTGCGCTCTGCGGCGTACCAGCTCATCTGCAACAGCCCTGCCGAGGAAGCCGGTAGCGCCTGTAACAAGATATTTATCAAACATTCAAAGAGTCTCCTCTCTCAAATAAGCATACAAGTGTTGATTATCTTTCACGAGTACAGTATACTTGAAGTAAAGGACAGAAACAATCAACACTTGCCATGCGGCTGAAAGAAAAGCAACACTGTCTGTTGAAGTGTTGATAATCTTTGTAAACTTTTTTGGAGGGGCTCTATATGGAGAAGATGGATGCAAGGAAACGCTATACGCAAATGGTGCTCAAGCAGTCTTTTCTGAAGTTGCTGAAGGAAAAACCTGTAAACAGAATTACGGTGAAAGAGGTTTGTGCGCTGGCGCAGCTTAACCGTGCCACCTTCTATGCCCATTACAGCGATTGCTTTGCCCTGATGGAGAGCATTGAGAATGAACTCATCGACGCATTTGAGAAATCCCTTCGCTATGTCAATTCGTTTGATGTGACGGCGCTGATCGAAGCCATCTACGATATGGTCGATCAGAATCAAACGGCGTGCCGCGTCCTGATTTTGGGGAATACAAACTCAACGGTCCTCATGCGGATGATTGCCCTGGCCAAGGAGGACAGCATTGCCTACTGGCGGAAAGAGCTGCCCAATGCCAGCGAAACAGATCTTGAGATGATGTATACCCATCTGTCAAATGGTTTGATGCATGTTGTTGTGGAGGGCTATGACAAGTACAGCAAGGATGAGATAATCCGCTTTGTCAGCCGCGTGGTGAAAGCCAGTCTTTCACTGTTCCGATCGCCCCAAAGA
>SFNH01000104.1 GCA_004554205.1 Clostridium sp. | reverse complement strand
AAGTTTGTATCCCGGTTCAAAATCAACGAACTAGCTAATTTTAAACCGTTCTACTGTTTTTGGTTTTTGTTCTTCTGAACTTCTCATTTTTAATAAGAACTTTCAGGGTTTTAAACACTGTTCAATCTTTCATTTTCAAGGTTCAGTTTGTTGCTTCCTGTTCTCGGCGGCAACTAGTTCATCTTATCATAATGAAAACTGCCTGTCAAGAACTTTTTTATTTTCTTTTTTTCTCTCCGTTTTGAAGTGAAAAAAAGAATCATTTGGAATCGAGCGGAGAAAGAGGGATTTGAACCCTCGCGCCGGTTGCCCGACCTACACCCTTAGCAGGGGCGCCTCTTCGGCCTCTTGAGTATTTCTCCGAACTTCGCAATTCCATATGATTGCTATCATAAAACAAAACTTTCTTGTTTTTAGACGCATTGACAATTATATATTATAATAATTTCTTTGTCAACCCATTATTTTATCATTTTTTCTCATTTTTAAAAAGATCGTTCCCCTCAGAATCAATCGCAACCACAACCGGGAAATCTTTAACCGTAAGTTTTCGGATCGCCTCCGTCCCAAGATCGTCATATGCGACGACCTCGGAGGATAAAATTCGTTTTGAGAGCAGCGCGCCGGCTCCTCCCAGCGCAGCAAAATAAACGCTTCCGTTGCGGACGATCGCATCCGTCACAGCCTGGCTGCGTTTTCCCTTTCCGATCATTGCGCCCAGCCCCAGATCAAGAAGGCGGGGCGTGTATTTGTCCATTCTGCCCGCCGTCGTCGGACCTGCCGAGCCGATCGGGCGTCCCTCCCGCGCCGGGGACGGCCCCATGTAATAGATCACATTTCCTCTGATATCAATCGGGAGTTCTTTTCCGGCGTCAAGCGCCTCCTGCATTCTCTTATGCGCCGCATCCCGCGCCGTATAGATCGTTCCGGTTAAGCTCACACAGTCTCCGGCTCTTAAGCTTCGCGCGTCCTCCCTGCTCATCGGCACATTTATATTTCGCTCCATCGCCCTTCTCCTCTACAGAATACGGTGCACATGGCGGTTCGCATGGCAGCATATATTCACCGCAACCGGAAGTCCGGCAATGTGGGTCGGATACGTCTCGATATTCACCGCAAACGCCGTCACCGTCCCGCCGAACCCGCCCGGCCCTATTCCTAAAGCGTTTATCTTTTCAAGCATTTCTTTTTCCAGCTCACGGACGTAACCCTCCGGGGTCTTCTCGTTTAAGTCGCGCGTCAACGCGTGCTTTGCCATCAGCGCGCACTTCTCAAACGTTCCTCCGATCCCGACGCCGACCACCATGGGCGGACAGGCATTCGGGCCCGCATCCCGCACGGCCGTCAGTATCGCCGATTTCACTCCCTCGATCCCGTCTGCCGGCTTTAGCATAAACACTCTGCTCATGTTTTCGCTGCCGAAGCCCTTGGGGGCAAAGGTGATATCAAGCTTGTCGCCCTCCACGATCTCGTAATGCACAACCGCGGGGGTATTGTCTCCCGTATTTTCCCGCTCGATCGGATCCTTCACAACGGATTTCCTTAAATATCCTTCTGTATACCCGTCGCGAACCCCACGGTTTATCGCGTCGGTCAGGCTTCCTCCCTCAATATGGACATCCTGACCGAGCTTCACAAATACGACTGCCATACCCGTATCCTGACAGATCGGGATCCTCTCACTTGCCGCAATCTCAAGATTTTCCTGAAGCTGGCCTAAAAGCTTTCTTCCGAGAGGGGACTGTTCCCTCCCAGATGCCTGCCTCATACAGACGGACATATCTTCCGGCAGGAAATAGTTGGCCTCAATGCAGATTTCCCGGATGGTGTCTGAAATTAAATCTGTGTGGATCGTCCTAACCATATCAACTCTCCGGCTCCGTTTCCCCGTCCATAAGATCAAGCTCCTCGATCCCGTCGCCCTCCGATTTATCTCCGTCGTCGCGCACCTTCGCGATGCTGGCAACCCGAATATCGGATTCCTGGTCGATATTCATCAGCTTCACGCCGGAGGTATTTCTCCCTATGACAGAAATCTCATCGACGGAAATCCGGATCACAACGCCCTCTGTTGTGATGATCATAATATCGTGATCGTCATGCACCAGCTTCGCGCCCACAATATCACCTGTCTTCTCCGTGATCTTGTAGCAGAGAACGCCCTTTCCGCCGCGGTTCTGCGGGGAGAACTCCTCGATCGGAGTGCGCTTTCCCATGCCGTTTTCCGACACGATCAACAGACATTCGCCCTGCGTGTGCATCTGCATACCGACTACCTGGTCACCCTCGTTTAATTTCATGCCGATCACACCCATGGAGATGCGCCCGGTCACGCGGACATCCGTCTCATGGAAGCGGATACACTGACCCTTCCTCGTCACCAGCAAGATATCCTTCGTATCATCGGTCGCCTTTACCTCGATCAGCTCATCATTTTCCTTCAGGACGATCGCCTGGAGACCGTTCTTGCGAACATTCTCATACTCTTTTACGGGGGTCTTCTTCACCATGCCGCTCTTCGTCGCCATAAATAGGTAATCTGTCTCATTGTACTCCTTTACCGGAATGATCGCGGTGATCTTCTCGTCCGGCAGAAGCTGCAAAAGGTTGATGATCGCGGTGCCCCTCGCCGTGCGGCTTCCCTCAGGTATCGCATACGCCTTCATCCGGTACGCGCGCCCCTTATTCGTGAAGAACATAATGTAGTTGTGGGTCTTTGTCAAAATCAGATCTTCGATATAATCCTCGTCGATCGTCTGCATTCCCTTAATGCCCTTGCCGCCCCTGTTCTGGCTTCTGAAATTGTCAACGCTCATGCGCTTGATGTAGCCGAGCTTCGTCATCGCCACGATCGTGTTCTCATTGGGGATCAGATCCTCCATGGACATATCGAATTCGTCAAAGCCGATGGAGGTTCTTCTGTCATCGCCGTACTTGTCGGAAATGATGAGGATTTCCTCTCGGATCACGCCGAGCAGCTTCTTCTCGTCAGCAAGGATCGCTTTCAATTCCTCGATCCTCGCCATCAGCTCCCTGTATTCATTCTCAAGTTTTTCCCTCTCCAGACCGGTCAGCGCGCGCAGACGCATATCGACGATCGCCTGTGCCTGCGCATCGCTTAAGCCAAAGCGCTCCATGAGCTGCTGCTTCGCAATCTGGACATTCTCGGAACCGCGGATGATCTTTATGACTTCGTCAATGTGATCCAGCGCAATGAGGAGGCCCTGTAAAATATGCGCGCGCTCCTCCGCCTTGTTCAGATCGTATTTTGTGCGCCTCGTCACGACATCTTCCTGATGCTTTAAGTAATACTTGAGCATATCAAGGAGATTTAATACCTTCGGCTCATTGTTCACGAGAGCCAGCATGATCACGCCGAACGTGTCCTGAAGCTGGGTGTGCTTCAAAAGCTGGTTTAACACTACATTTGCGTTGACATCCTTTCTGAGCTCGATGACAACGCGCATACCCTGGCGGTCGGACTCATCGCGCAGGTCGGTGATCCCGTCCACACGCTTTTCCTTCACCAGCTCCGCAATCTTCTCGATCAGGCGGGCTTTATTTACCAGGTACGGAAGCTCCGTCACGATAATACGGCTCTTTCCGTTCGGCAGCGTCTCTATATCGGAAACGGCACGCACGCGAATCTTTCCGCGCCCGGTGCGGTACGCTTCCTCGATGCCGGCTTTGCCTAAGATCGTCGCTCCGGTAGGAAAATCAGGCCCCTTCACAATATCGAGAACCTCCTCCATGGTGGTGTCGCGATCCTCCTCAATCCGGTTGTCGATAATCTTCACAACGGCGCCGATCACTTCGCGGAGATTGTGCGGCGGAATATTTGTCGCCATTCCTACGGCGATACCGGTAGTTCCGTTTACTAAAAGGTTCGGAAAGCGGGACGGAAGCACAAGCGGCTCTTTTTCCGTCTCGTCGAAGTTCGGCACAAAATCTACGGTGTCTTTTCCGATGTCCGCGAGCATCTCCATGGAAATTTTGCTTAAGCGCGCCTCGGTATACCGCATCGCCGCCGCGCCGTCGCCGTCCACGGAACCGAAATTGCCGTGACCGTCCACAAGCGGATAGCGGGTGGACCATTCCTGCGCCATATTCACAAGTGCTCCATAAATGGAGCTGTCCCCGTGCGGATGGTATTTACCCATGGTATCGCCGACGATACGCGCGCATTTACGATGGGGCTTGTCCGGGCCGTTATTCAGCTCGATCATGGAGTACAGCACGCGGCGCTGAACCGGCTTTAATCCATCCCGCACATCAGGAAGCGCGCGGGCCGCGATAACGCTCATAGCATAATCAATATAGGATTTTTCCATGGTTGACTTTAGATCAACCTCATGGACTTTATCAAAAATATTCGGTTCCATAGAGTTCTCCTTATTAGATTAAATATCTAAGTTCTGTACGTATTTTGCGTTGGCTTCGATGAATTCTCTTCTCGGCTCTACCTGATCACCCATGAGAGTCGTAAAGGTCAGATCAAGCTCAGAAGCCACATCATCATCCATATTTACGCGGAGTAGGATCCTGCGCTCCGGATCCATCGTCGTCTCCCAGAGCTGCTCCGCATCCATCTCGCCAAGTCCTTTGTAACGCTGTATCTTATTGGAGGAATCGCGCCCGACCTCCTGTAATATTCTGTTTAATTCCTCGTCGCTGTACGCATACCAGATCTTTTTATTTTTTTCGAGCTTATATAGCGGCGGCTGCGCCAGATATACATGCCCCTGTTTGATGAGCTCCGGCATGAATCGGTACAGAAATGTCAGCATAAGCGTGCTGATATGCGCGCCGTCCACATCGGCATCGGTCATAATGATGATCTTGTGGTAGCGAAGCTTGGAAATATCAAAATCGTCGTGGATTCCCGTCCCGAACGCCGTGATCATCGCCTTTATCTCCGCGTTAGCATAAATCTTATCAAGCCTTGCCTTCTCCACATTCAGAATCTTGCCGCGCAAGGGAAGGATCGCCTGGGTATCGCGCGAGCGCGCCGTCTTTGCCGAACCGCCCGCGGAATCTCCCTCTACTATGAAAATCTCGCATTTCTCGGGATCTTTGTTGGAGCAGTCGGCTAATTTTCCGGGGAGCGCCATGCCCTCAAGCGCAGTCTTTCTTCTCGTTAAATCTCTCGCCTTTCTCGCGGCCGCCCGGGCGCGCTGCGCCAGGACCGACTTCTCGCAGATCGTCTTAGCAGCCGTCGGATTCTGCTCCAGAAAATAGGTAAGCTGCTCGCTCACTATACCGTTTACCGCACCCATCGCCTCGCTGTTGCCGAGCTTCTGCTTTGTCTGGCCCTCAAACTGAGGTTCCTCGATCTTTACGCTGATGATAGCCGTAAGTCCCTCTCTGATGTCCTCGCCGCTTAAGTTCGGCTCGCTGTCCTTTAGGAGCTTATTTTTACGGGCGTAGTCGTTGATCGTCTTTGTCAGCGCATTCTTAAGGCCCGCTAAATGCGTGCCTCCCTCCGGGGTATTCACGTTATTTACAAAGCTGTAAATATTCTCCGTGTAGGAATCGTTGTGCTGCATGGCGACCTCTACATAGACGCCGTCCCGCAAGCCCTCACAGTAGATCACATTGCTGTAAAGAGGCGCTTTACCCCTGTTTAGGTAGGTGACAAACTCCTGGATTCCGCCCTCGTAGTGGAATACCTTTTCCTTCTTTTCTTCCCTATCATCCTTTAATACAATCCGAAGATTCTTCGTCAAAAAAGCCGTCTCCTGAAGACGCACCCTCAGGATTTCAAAATCGTACACCTTCTCCTCAAAAATCTCAGGATCCGGCAGGAAGTGTACCTTAGTGCCGTGCTTATCGGCAGGGCATTCCCCCACTACCTTTAACGGATACATCACCTTGCCGCGCTCGTATCGCTGGTTATAAATCTTTCCGTCCTGATAGACGAAAACCTCAAGCCAGCTGGAAAGCGCGTTTACGACAGAGGCGCCCACGCCGTGCAATCCGCCGGAAACCTTGTATCCCCCGCCGCCGAATTTGCCGCCGGCGTGCAGAATCGTAAATACGACCTCAACCGCGGGAATTCCCGCCTTTTTCTGGATACCGACCGGAATCCCGCGCCCGTCGTCGATCACGGTGATGGAATTATCATCATTGATCGTAACCTCGATCTTATCGCAGTATCCCGCAAGCGCTTCGTCCACCGCATTGTCCACAATCTCATACACGAGATGATGAAGACCTTTCGACGACGTGCTTCCGATATACATACCCGGTCGTTTTCGGACGGCTTCAAGGCCTTCCAAAATCTGAATCTGGTCTGCTCCGTATTCTGCACTCATGTTGTTTCCTCCTAAACGATTTCTACTCTGTCAGTGATCCTCGTTCTCACATGTCACTGTTCCGTTCACCACTTTAAACAGCCGGTCAATATGAAAACGATTATTAACAAAATCCTCAAGCCCCGTGCAGGTGATCATGGTCTGAATATGGTCAATGGCGGAAAGTAAATGATTCTGTCTCT
>SFNH01000103.1 GCA_004554205.1 Clostridium sp. | reverse complement strand
GAACTTCTCCTGATAGGTTTTCAGGCTCTTTGCCCGGAGGATGGTTTCAGCCTTCACCTCTACGGGAATAATTTATTTGTCAGTATACCACCGAATCACAAAAAATACAACGAACTTCCGTATCCGAACTGCATTTTTTACAGCGAACTTTTGCTATAATCGAACACTCTTTACAATGAACTTGGCAAATACGCGTTCTGAACTGTAGTAGTCAAGAAAAGCAGACACGAAAACATTTGGTAGTGATTTATTGATGAAGGCTGATTCAGCCCAAAACAGCGGGCGTTTCTTCATTAGCGAGTTTTTAAAACGGAATTGGCAGTAAAAATGCGTTATACCCCTTTATACCCCATGCAAAAGGGTATAAAGGGGTATAACAAGTTTTGGGCGCTTTGCGGGCAAGGCACGGGGTGAGCCCAAGGCCGTTTTGGATTTCTGTGTGCTCGTTCCATCCGTACTGCTTCGTACCGGAGAATGATGCCGTACCGACAGCCGAAGTACAGCAACGGAATGCACTTAATGTTGCCTCTTCCCGAAATGGAAAAAGCCTGCCTTTTCGTAGGGCTCGATGCTGATCTCTCCCGCCGTGTAGCCGGTGGCGTTAATAGCAGCGCGCAGAGCGTTTTCGTCCGGTGGCTCTTGAGAGAGGATCACCGTCTCCCCCCTGGAATGGGAGGAGGAAACCTTCTTCACTGGGAATGCAGCGCGGATTGCGTCGTTGATGTGGGCCTCACACATAGAGCAGGCCATGCCGGAGACCTTAATTGTTGTTCGAACCATCTTTGTACCTTCTTTCAAAAATAAATCCTACCCCAGCGCCACATCCAGCGTCATCATGATGCTGAAGCCGGCGGCAAAAAATACCGTGCCGAGATTGGAATGCCGCCCCTGTGACATTTCTGGGATCAGTTCTTCTACCACAACATAGAGCATGGCACCTGCGGCAAAGCTCAAAAGATAAGGCAGCGCCGGGATCACCAGCTGTGCCGCAAGAAGCGTCAGCACCGCCCCGATGGGCTCCACTACGCCGGAGAGCACGCCGCCGAGAAACGCCTTGCCCTTGCTCTCCCCCTCTGCCCGCAGCGGCATGGAGATGATCGCGCCCTCGGGGAAGTTCTGAATGGCGATGCCCAGCGACAGGACAAGCGCGCTGGCCGCCGTGATCTGTGTATTCCCCGCAAGGAATCCCGCATACATGACGCCTACTGCCATTCCCTCCGGGATGTTATGTAGTGTCACCGCCAGCACCATCATGGTGGTGCGGCCCAGCCTGCTTTTCGGCCCCTCCGCCTGGTCGCTCCCGATGTGAAGGTGGGGGATCAACCGGTCAAGCAAAAGTAAAAACAGCACGCCGACCCAAAAGCCGATAAAGGCGGGAAGGAAGGACAGCTTGCCCATGCCCTCCGACTGCTCGATGGCGGGGATCAGCAGGCTCCAGATGGACGCCGCCACCATCACTCCGGCGGCAAAGCCGGCAAGGCAGCGCTGCACCAGATCGCCGAGGGATCTTTTCATAAAGAACACGCAGGCCGAGCCCAGTGCTGTTCCCAAGAAAGGGATCATGATTCCAATAAAAGTTTGCATTTGTCTCACCGCCTTTGTATTGCAGTTTTCTTATGTGGATTGGAGCGCAGCACGTGACATCTGCGGTCGAACATGAGTTTATTGATCTTCATCTGTCTGCCTCTCCCTCATTTCCGTGCCGTGATGCAGAGCCAGCTTTTCTTTTTGTGTATCTGGACATCGTGAAAGCCCGCCTGCTCCAGATACGCCTTTAATTCAATGTCTTTGTAGATGGTCATGCCGCCGATGATCTCCGTCCACCTCTCGTCCTTGTCCGTATCGCCGTTGCTTTCGTTGCAGATGAGAAATGTCCCGCCGGGCTTCAGCACCCGATAGACCTCCCGGAAGCACTGCGGCAGATCAGGCCAGAAATAGACGGTCTCAAAGGCTGTAATGGTGTCAAACCAGTCATCTGCGAAGATCATATCCGCTACACTGCCTTGCAGAACGGCGCAGCGGCCCTCTGCGATGGCGGCTTCGTTGACCTTTTTGGATTTCTCCACGCTGACGGGCGAATAGTCGATGCCCTTGACGACGCCCCGCGGACATTTTTTCAGCAGCCTTTTCATGTTCGCCCCGCCGCCGCAGCCGCAGTCCAGCACCTTGGCGTCGGGCGCAGCATTCAGAAATTGAAGCCCCCACCGGGCCACGGCGCTGTGCCCGACGTTCATCATGGCGACCATAATTTTCCCGCCAAAACCTACGGGCTTGCGGGTGTTTTCGAAGAATGACATCTTACCCCTCCGTTTTCACATATTCAGCATATTGTTAGATGGATCTAACGGGCACATGTGCGTCATTTAGTTAGCAGCGGCTAACTATTGTGGTTTAGAAAAGCCGCATCCCTGCGGCTGCCCGCCCGATGCTGTTCTTGCTTCGTTTTGCGTTTTCGACTGATTTCAACAAAGATAGCATCCCTTTTTGCTTCTGTCCCAAAGTATAGCACCACCTGCAGTTAGTGTCAACTAACCAATGAATATTCTTTTCCCCCCGCCTTTGGAGAGCGCACAAAGCAGCTGCTCTTTTTTGCCGATTGCGGTACATGATTTGATGACTTTCGGCTCATGGGGCAATAATCAAACCGGCCGTTCTTTTCCGGCACGGCGATATGATCGAAATGCCGGTCATCTTGTTTTGCGCTTAAAAAAGATGTATAATATAACCAATATTTGTGGCACCGGATCGAATGGTCTGCAAACCCGTGCGGATTTTAAGAAGGCAAAGCCCCTCATCGACCGTGCATACGATGAAAACTAAATATGAGGTCCCTGATTTTCGGTGGAATGAGGTTTTATTATGCTGCATCCCGGCCTGTATGAACAAGTCATCAACAACGCCCTGACCGGCGAGCTTGCGGGAATTCCGGAGGCCCGCAAGGCTGTTGCGCCCATTGACAAGGCGGAAGCCTCCAAGGTGCTGGCGCAGTATCTGGCGGATGTGGTGCAAAAGGGTCTGGATAACGTGCTGGACAACGGCGGCGACGTTTCGGCGCAAATTGAACTGACCAACCGGATCATCGGTCTCATTCAGAATATGACAAAAGAAGCTGACTTTGCGGCACTGGGCGTTGACCGGCGGGCGGAGCAGCTTCTTGCGCTTTTACGGGAGGCTGACCCACGGCTGGCGGTAGGAAAAACGGCAGCGGACATTGAGCGCCCGGAAACCTCCATCGCACAAAGCTCACTTTTCACCGGGGCCATTCACGAGCCGCAGATGTTCACCGAGCTTAAAAAGGAGATCGTCTCGGCCGACCGCATCGACATGCTGGTGTCCTTCATCAAGTGGAGCGGCCTGCGGCTCATCATGGACGAGTTGCGGGAGTTTACACAGAACGGCGGCGAGCTTCGCATCATCACCACCTCCTACATGGGCGCTACCGATGTGAAAGCCATCGAGGAGCTGCGCCGGCTGCCCAATACGCAGGTCAAGGTCAGCTACAATACCAAGACGACCCGTCTCCACGCCAAGGCGTATATTTTCTACCGCGAAACCGGCTTCACGACGGCCTATGTGGGCTCCTCCAATCTTTCCAACGCCGCATTGACCAGCGGCCTGGAATGGAACACAAAAGTAACGCGGCGTGACCTGCCCGAAACCATTGACAAGATCGCCGCTACCTTTGAGTATTACTGGAATGACCGGGAATTTGAATATTATGCGGAGGATCAGCGGGAACGGTTGGCGCGGGCGCTGAAAGCGGAAAAATACTTCGACACCAACAATGCCGAAGTTTATACCATGGATATTAACCCCTATTCCTACCAGCAGGAAATACTGGACCGGCTGGAGGCGGAGCGTACCATCCGCGGCTACACCCGCAATCTGGTGGTGGCTGCCACCGGTACCGGCAAGACGGTCATCTCTGCCTTGGATTACAAGCGCTTCCGTAAGCAGAATCCGGATCGACCCTGCCGTCTGCTGTTTGTGGCGCACCGGGAGGAGATCCTCAAGCAGAGCCTGTACACCTTCCGCGCGGTGCTCAAGGACGCCAATTTCGGTGAGATGTTTGTGGGCAGCTATAAGCCGGAGAGCATCGACAACCTGTTTCTGTCCATTCAGACCTTCAATTCCCAGAGCTTCACGGAAAAGACGACCGCCGATTTTTACGACTATATCATCGTGGACGAGTTCCACCATGCGGCAGCGCCGACTTACCAGAAGCTCTTAACCTACTATCAGCCGAAGATATTGCTGGGCTTGACCGCCACCCCGGAGCGCATGGACGGCAAGAGTATCCTGCCCTATTTCGGTAACCGCATTGCGGCGGAGATCCGTCTGCCGGAGGCCATTGACCGCAAGCTCCTGTGCCCGTTCCAGTATTTCGGCGTTACCGATACGGTGGACCTGGACACGCTGAAATGGAGTGCCGGCGGCTATGACAAGGGGGAGCTGTCCCGTGTCTATACCATCAGCGGCGCCATCGCCAACCGCCGTGCCGACCATGTGGTGGCATCGCTGCTGAAATATGTGACCGATATTGATGACGTGAAGGGGCTGGGCTTCTGCGTTTCGGTAGAGCACGCGGAATTCATGTGCCGATACTTTAACGACCACCATATCCCTTCCATGTTCCTGACCGGAAAATCCACCGATGAGGAAAGAAGGACCGCCAAGCATCGCCTGATAACGGGCGAGGTGCGGTTCATCTTCGTCGTGGATATCTACAATGAAGGCGTGGATATTCCGGAGGTGAACACCGTCCTGTTCCTGCGCCCCACCGAGTCGCTGACCATCTTCCTGCAGCAGCTGGGGCGTGGTCTGCGGCTGGCCGAGGATAAGGAATGCCTGACCGTGCTGGACTTCATCGGGCAGGCAAACAGAAAGTATAATTTCGAGGATAAATTTGCAGCGCTGCTATCCAATGCCACCCGCAGTGTGAGTCGGGAGATCAAGGACGGCTTTGTGTCCGTCCCCAAGGGCTGCTATATCCAGCTGGAAAAGAAAGCGGCAAAGTACATACTGGATAACATTCGTGCCTCCTATGGCAATACCGCCGGATTGGTGTCCCGTGTGGCATCCTTCACAGAGGACAGCGGGCTGGAGCTGACGCTTGAAAACTTCCTGGAATACTACCATCTTGACCCACGGGCGATCTATAAATTTTCCTCCTTCTCCCACATTTGCGCTATGGCGGATGTGATCGAGAATTTCACGGAACCGCTGGAAGAAACATTGACCAAGGCGTTTGCACGGCTTGCCGTGATCGACTCCCGCCGCTGGATCTCATTCCTGCTGAATGTCCTTCCGCGCCTCGATAACGTTGAGTTTTCGGCGCTCCCGGATGCGGAAAAGCGGATGATGCAGATGTTCTATGTCACCGTTTGGGGCAAGACCGCGGAGGACTGGGACGACGAGGAGGTGCTGGGCAACCTCTATGCCCTTTCCGATAGCACCGTTCTGCTCAATGAGCTTTTGGCGCTGCTGCGCTATCGCTTCGAGCAGATCGACTTCATCGACGAGCCGGTGGAGCTGGGCTTTGACTGCCCGTTGGACCTGCACTGCACCTACACCCGCGACCAGCTTTTGGTGGCGCTGGATTTTATGAAGCCGTCTACCGTGCGTGAGGGCGTGAAGTGGCTGCCGGAGAAAAACATCGACGTGTTCTTTGTGACGCTCAATAAGGCGGACAAGGACTATTCGCCCACCACCATGTATAATGACTATTCCATCAATGAGAGCCTGTTCCATTGGCAGAGCCAGAGCACCACGGCGGAAAGCTCCCCCACCGGGCAGCGCTATATCCACCATAAGGAGCGCGGCAGCAGGGTGCTGCTGTTTGTCCGTGAGTTCAAGGCGGACCGCATGACCGGCGGCGCGGAGGCATACACCTATCTGGGCACGGCAAATTATGTGAAGCACGACGGCAGCAGACCGATGAATATCACCTGGCGGCTGGACCGCCCGATTCCGGCGAAGTTCCTCAAAAAGACGAACAAGCTGGTGGTGGGGTGAAAGTTCATGTTTCTATATCGGAAAAGTTTCAAAAAAGAAAATTTACAGTGGATAGAAAGGAGAGTACACCATGTCATCGGGTCAGTACACAAGAGAACGCAAGGAAGATAAGCCTGTTCTTGCAATATGCTATGATTTTGATAAGACATTGTCACCTGACGATATGCAGGCACAGGGATATATCCAATCTGTTGGATATGATGTGGGAGAATTCTGGACCGAGTCAAATGAACTGGCGGTCAAAAATGATATGGATCAGAATCTGGCGTATATGCTCTTAATGAAGAAGAAAGCAGCAGGAAAGGTTTTGTTCACGCGTAAGGCCCTTGAAGAGTATGGCGCAAAGGTTACCCTATTCCCTGGTGTTGAGGATTGGTTTGAACGTGTTCGTACATATGGAGCGGAGCACGGTGTTATTGTTGAGCACTATATTATCTCATCGGGTCTCAAGGAAATGATTGAAGGGACATCTGTTGCGAAAAAGGGTG
>SFNH01000102.1 GCA_004554205.1 Clostridium sp. | reverse complement strand
CCGCAAAGGCCGTGGTGAAGGTGATGGCTGCAGCCAGCAGCACCACAGCGACGCGGGTAACACCCTTTTTCAGCCCGGATAGGACCGTCTCTTTGGCGTCCTCCAGGTTGATCTGCCGGAATGCCGCTGCAACCACATTCCCCTTTGGCGCGGGAATCGGGGCAGCTTCAGCCTCCTCCTGCTCCAGCAGCTGTGCCTGCTCCTTCATATAGGCTTTCAGCGCAATCTTTATAAGTAAATCGCCATATTCCTCTACCAATGCCTCTTGATCCAATGGGTACTTACTCATAATCAAAGCCTCCTCTCTCATCATAGGCTGCCAGTACTTTTTTCTTTGCACGGGAAATAATTAAGCGCACATTCCCCGTAGTGAGCCCGGTCAGCCCGGCAATTTCTTTTTGCGGTAAATCTAATGTATAGAAGTAGTTCAGGATATCGATTTCCCTCTGCGTCAGCTGCTTCAGACACATTTTCAGTAATTCTATTCGGTCTTCGCGGATCAAGATATCATCAATACAACTACCGTTATCAGAGAGGCAGGCCGCCCAGTCCTCCGCAGCTCCGAAAACCGTTTCCCGGTGCTGCTTGTACTTGTTGTAGATGGAAATGCTGGTTGTCTGCACGATGGTAATAAGGTATGGCAGCAGCTCGTCCGACGGGATTTCCCTCACCCGATCGAGATACCGGATGACCCGCAGCATTGCCTCGTGGACCGCTTCCTCGGCGCGGTCATTATCATGCAGAACCTTTTGCGCTTTTCGATACAGCGCCGGCCGGTACCGTGTGTATATATCAGCGACAAATTGCCGGTCATCATCATTTTCAATGGCTAAAATAAATAGCGGCAGCATGGTGTCCTCACTCCTTTAGTCTTTTTCTTGATAATATCATAAAAAGGCAACTTTCAACAAGAGACGGACCTCCCGTATTTAATATCCAAGGGAAGGACGCAGCCTCCGAAAGACCACACCCTTGCCCCTGGCAGGAATGGTGCTTTTGTGTTGCCGTAGGTACAGCTTACCCGTTCTCGGGGACAAATTTTAAGGTGAAGACAGAATAATTGCTGCTTTTTTCAGCTCTGGTCGTGCGCTCGGCCACCACAACTCCCGCCTCCGCATCCAGGGTGAAGAAGTTGAGCATCAGCGAGTCCTCCGTCCAGTTTTCAAGATCGGAAGCGGAGAAAACCACCTTCCCTGCAGCGGTATCATACACCTTCAGGACGAAATCCTGACAGAAAATAATGTACCTGCCGTCGTAGATATTACAGTCCACTACACCGGTGCCGACATCGACCTTTTGCGGCTCGGTCTCACCGGCAGCCATGGTATAAAGCTGTTCATCATCGGCCCATACCAAACGCTTTCCGTCAAAGGCGTAGTTCTTCGGCTGCGCAGATACCGTCACCAGCTTTTGCTCGGTACCGGTTCCCAGCTGGTAGCCGATGATGTCAAAGCCGTTATCGACCCGCCGGAGATAGGTGATATAGCCGTTATTGACGGGGAAATCAGAGAACGCCCCGGAAACGATATTGGTGGAGGCAAGCGTGGTGATCTCGCCGGTGGCGCAGTTATGGGATTTGAGCACAAGCGGCTTATCATCGGAGACGCCGTTTTCACCGTCGTATTCGGCCCATACCACATAGCAGCTATCGGAGGACATGGCCTCGATGAACTGATAGCCGGCCGGAGGGGCATACACCGTTTCGGTGCTGCTGCCGGAAAGATCGGTTTTCAGTAAATGCATAGATCTTTTGCCGCTTTCATCCGGCACCAACCCAAGCCAATAGACCGTGTCACCCACAAGCCTTGCATCAAATGCATAGCCGGAAAGGTTGGCTTCCTGCTGCGAGATGAGCTGATAGACGAAGGCGTTGTTATGGGCGGGATCATACCCGGAGCCGTCGCTTTCGATCACAAGCAGCCGGGAGTCATTGTGCGAAGGAATGACCAAAAAAAGCAGCAGATGAAGATAAGTGCGAGGATCAAAGATAGTATTTTCTTCATATGTATCTCCTATAAAATGCAGGCTGTTCTTTTGCGATTACTCCGAACATCCAATTTAATGAATAAAGGTTTTTCGGTTTGATTTGATTTGATCGTTTAACAACTGCATTGGACTCACCCCCTTCACTTTATATAACCACTTTACGGAAAGAAAAGCCTCCATATGCCAATAGCGGACTGTCAAATCCTTTTTAACGCGGCTACCATTCTCATACACAAGTACATTTGGATATACAATGCAGGCAAAGAATCCAACGTTTTCGTCCTCGCCAGAGCGATAAATTAAGCCAGAACCACTTGCAAAGATGTTATTAGCAATAATTTCGCCTGTATAACTTGCATTGGCGTCAACAATATCATGACCATAATGCGTACCAATATTGAAGACACCATAAGCCGCTACCTTGTATCCACATGTATAAAGAGTTTTGTTTACGGGATAAATGAGCACCTGCCCATCGCCGGGTTCCGGCTCCGGACCAACAGGGGGCTTCGGATTAGGAGGCGCAGCCAATAAGATGGGTTTCCACGCAGGCATGGGGTCGCCTTCGTTGAACTCAACAAAATAGACATTTCCGTCGCTGTTAAAGCTCTTGCCGCTGTTGGTGCCATTGGCGCCTGCGTTGGCAGCCAGGTACTTATTCAGATACAGATCATCGGAAAGGCGAATATAAACGTACCCGCCGCCGGCGTCCTCTACTTCAATACATGAAGTTTCAGAAGGCTTGAAAGCATGTGCATTGCAGTTTCTTACACCGACAACGGAAGAAGCACCGGTATAGAGATCCAGCGCAAGATCCGTATTGCCCTTGCACTTCAGGTACTTTTTCCTGTTCTCCTCCACATACACCCACTGCTGACAAATATCATTGTCATCGGAGGTGTACAGGCACACATTCGCCAGAGAAGTCGGCTGTGTGCCATATACATTCAGGGATCTGCCTTTCCCGTTGGTACCTGCATCGTTTTCAGCTTCACGACTCAGGAACCGATAAGTTGCTCCATTTTCATATGTGATCGCCAAGGAGAATAACCGGAAATATGCGCGGAAAGATCATACCGAGAAGAATGATTGATTCCCTCCTGCGTAAGTCAAAGGAGGTGCATCCATGCAGCTAAACTCGTCCATTTGCATAATGGACAAGGCGAACCATATTGTAAAAGCGGCCGGATCCCGAGAACCCGAACTCATCGCTGACTACTTGGGAATCATCATTATGCCGGTAGACTTCGCCAAGCAAAAGGGCGTTTATAAGGAGATTGAAAGAAACCGCTTTATCTTCATAAAAAAAGACCTGTGCCCTGAAATGCACAGGATCGTCCTGCTTCATGAGATCGGTCACGCAGTACTGCACCGGAATGAAGCAAAGTTATTTTCCGATCTCAATCTGTTCCACATGAAAAATGACCGAATGGAATATGAGGCAAACTGCTTTGCAGCGGAGGTTGCGCTACCCGATGATGAGGTCTTGAATTATATACAGGAAGGCTTCAATATGGAGAAAATCGCCAAATCGATGAACACAGATATCAACCTGGTTGCCATGAAAGCAGCGAACCTGAATCGAAAAGGGTATTCTTTCCGACTGCAGGACAGCAGAAGCGACTTTTTGAAGTTTTGAATTCATTAAAACATCGCCCTCCGATCACTCGACCGGAGGGCACACCTATATCCATTACAGCTCCATCTGCTTCCCTAGATAGCTCGCCGCCGCCTGAATGAGCTTTTGCTCGGCGTCCCCGGGACGGTCGCTTTCTTTGTTTTGCAGGAACATCACGCTACCGCATACATCACCAGAGGAAATGATAGGGGACTGCACCAGCGCATAATAGGCAACGCCCTCAATGGGCTGTAACGGCTGCCCGTCACCAGCCGAAAAGCTCCTGCGGTTCTCGATCTGATCCTCCAAGCCGTGAGACACCCGACGCTCCAGCACCTCCCGCCGACTGATGCCGCTGACCGCTACCACATGGTCCCGGTCGGTAATGAGCACCGGAAAACCGGCGGTGCGATACAGCACCTCGCAATACTGCGCAGCGATGCTGCCCAGCTCGCTGATAGGGGAGTACTTCTTAAAAATGACCTCCCCCTCGTTGCTGACGAAAATCTCCAACGGGTCGCCCTCACGGATACGCATGGTCCTGCGGATCTCTTTGGGAATTACTACTCTCCCGAGGTCATCTATCCGACGTACTATACCGGTCGCTTTCATCTACTCAAACACCCTCTCCTGAAATTTGCTGTGCGGTTAGTTTTTGCAGGAACTGCGAAAATATACCGCCGTCCCGCCAAATGATTTCCTCGACCGTAAAATGGTCGGTTTTACACTTTACAATTAAACTTTACATTAACTTTACAAATTGCCGATATTATTCCATACATTCATTTTTTATGATACAATCAGAAAAAAGGACAGGAGGAAAAAGCGATGATCTATTGTGTGGAAGACGACAGCAGCATCCGCGATCTGATGGTATATACCCTCCGTGCGGCGGGACTTTCGGCGGAAGGCTTTGCCGACGGTGAATCGTTTTGGCAGGCCATACGGCAGGAAACCCCCGATCTCGTCATGCTGGATATCATGCTGCCCGGCGAGGACGGCATCGCCATCCTGAAAAAGCTGCGCGCGGCTCCCGCTACGGCCGGGATCCCCGTGATTATGGCGACCGCCAAGGATACCGAGTATGACCGTGTGATCGGGCTGGATCTCGGTGCTGATGACTACCTGACCAAGCCGTTCGGCATGATGGAGATGGTCTCCCGCATTCGGGCGGTGCTGCGCCGCACCGGTCCCAAGGCCGCACCTCCCATCCTGCGGCAGGGCGGCATTACAATGGATGAGGGGCGGCACGTGGTGGAAGCAGACGGAACCCCCATCACCCTTACCCTAAAGGAATACGACCTCCTGCGGCTGTTTTTGGAAAACCCCGGTCAGGTGTTTACCCGTGACCGCCTGCTTTCCGCCGTTTGGGGCGCCGATTATTACGGCGAGACCCGTACCGTTGATGTTCACATCGGCACCCTGCGCACCAAGCTCGGTACCGCCGGGGATATTTTGCAGACGGTGCGCGGGGTAGGCTACAAACTGGAGGCGCCGCATGAGTAAGAAAATTTTTCGTTCGGTGTGGCTTGCGGCACTGGTGGTGCTGGCGCTGTCACTGGTGCTTATCATGGGGGTGCTGTACAGCTATTTTACCGGCGTGCAGCAAAAGCAGCTTCGCACCGGCACCGAAGCCATTGCGCAGGGCGTGACCCTCAATGGTATAAAATACTTTGACGGCCTCCCGGCCGGGGACTACCGCATTACATGGATCGATGCGGACGGTACCGTGCTGTACGATAACGAAAACGATGTCGAAACGATGGAAAACCATCTGGCCCGTGAGGAAGTACAGCAGGCGCTGCAAAGCGGCACCGGCGAAAGCAGCCGCTATTCCGATACCCTTTCCAGCCGCAACCTCTACTGTGCCCGCCTTCTCCCGGATGGAACGGTGATCCGTCTTTCGGCAACGCAGCATTCGGTTTGGGTGCTGCTGGTGGGCTTTGCCCAGCCCATCTGCGTGATCATCCTGCTGGCGCTGGTATTGTCCTTCATCCTTGCATCCCGCCTTTCCCGTACCATCGTGGAGCCCATCAATTCCATCGATCTGGATCAGCCGGCGCAGTATGTCGGCCGGGAGGAATACGCCGAGATCGAGCCGCTTTTGCGCCGCATGGCGATGCAGCAGACCCAGATCCGGCAGGATCAGGAAAAGCTGGAGAAGAATTCGCAGATCCGGCAGGAATTCACCGCCAATGTTTCACACGAATTAAAAACGCCGCTTCACGCCATCTCCGGCTACGCCGAGCTGATGGAAAACGGTATGGTGCAGCAGCAGGATATCAAGCCCTTTGCCCACAAGATCCGTCAGGAGTCGCTGCGGCTCACCGCACTGGTGGAGGACATCATCAACCTGACACGGTTGGACGGCGGCGCCGCCGGGATGGAGCGTCAGCCGGTGGATCTTTACCGCATTGCGGAAAACGCAGCGGACAGCCTGCAGCCGGCAGCGGCCGAGGCCAATGTCAATCTTACCGTCCGGGGGCAGTCCGCCACAGTCATCGGCATCCCTTCGGTGCTGTACAGCATGATTTTTAACCTCTGTGATAACGCCATCAAGTATAACTGTCCGGGCGGCAGCGTCAAGGTGCTGGTGGCCTCCTATCCCGGAGAGGTTCGTTTGACCGTCACCGATACCGGGATCGGCATCCCCGCGGAAAGTCTGGACCGCATCTTTGAACGGTTCTACCGGGTCGATAAAAGCCGCTCCAAGGAGGTCGGCGGAACGGGGCTCGGCCTTTCCATCGTCAAGCACGCGGCGCTGATCCATCATGCCCGCATCGGTGTGGAAAGCACCCCCGGAAAAGGCGCGACCTTTACCGTCGCCTTCCCCGAAGCCAAAGAATAACATTCCGCAAAGAAGACCGTGCCGCAGGGTGTGGTTTTCCGCTTTTACCGCCGCTTTACATGGATTTTACAAACTCTTGATAATGCATTTGACCTTCCCCCTGTATCATGGTACCTGTAAAAAAAGAACCGGGAAGGAATAATGCCAATGTCTATTTTTAATGTGCTTAATTTGCTCGGCGGGCTGTGTCTGTTTCTGTTCGGCATGAGCCTGATGGGACAGGCGCTGGAGCGCCGTGCCGGCAGCAGCCTGCGTCCCCTGCTGGAAAAGATGACCCAAAGCCGGCTGAAGGGCTTGCTGGCAGGGCTGGGCGTTACCGCCGTGATCCAAAGCTCCTCGGCCACCACCGTAATGGTCGTCGGCTTTGTCAATTCCGGCTTAATGACGCTGCGCCAGTCCATCGGGGTCATCATGGGGGCTAATATCGGCACCACCGTCACCGCATGGATTTTAAGCCTTTCCGGCATCGAGGGCAACAGCCTGCTGGTACAGATGTTCAAGCCCTCCACCTTTACCCCGATCCTTGCCGTTATCGGTATTGTCCTGTATCTTTTCCTTAAAAACGATAAGAAAAAGGATACCGGCATGATCCTGCTCGGCTTTGCCACGCTCATGTTCGGCATGGAGGCCATGTCGGCAGCGGTCTCCGTGCTGCGTGATGTCCCGGAGTTCAGCCGGCTTTTCCTCCTTTTCACCGATCCGCTTCTCGGTGTTCTGGCCGGGGCACTGCTAACCGGGATCATCCAGTCCAGCTCGGCGTCGGTCGGCATTTTGCAGGCCCTTGCCAGTACGGGACAGGTCACATACGGGGCGGCCATCCCCATTATTATGGGGCAGAATATCGGTACCTGCGTCACGGCGCTGCTTTCCTCCATCGGCACCAATAAAAACGCCCGTCGGGCTGCGCTGGTCCACCTTAATTTTAACGTCATCGGCGCTACAGTCGGCATAATCCTGTTTTATATTATCCGTGCGGTGGCTGCCCCGCTGCTGCTTACACAGCCTGCCACCGAATGGGGCATCGCCGTTGCCCATTCTGTCTTTAATGTGCTTTGTACCTTGGTGCTGCTGCCGCTGGGCGGGATGCTGGAAAAGCTGGTGATGCGGCTTGTCCCGGAGGACAAAAAGCCCCAGCGGGAAGCGGAACTGGACGAACGTCTGCTGGCTACCCCGGCCCTTGCACTGGAGCGCTGCCGTACCCTTATTGCGGATATGGCCAGCTATGCCATGGAGTCGATGCGGGAAAGTCTCGGGGCGGTTCTGGTCTGCACCCCGAAGGCTGCCGAGAATATCCGGGAGGATGAAGCCCGCACCGATCATTACGAGGACATCATCGGCAGTTATCTTGTCAAATTGAGCGCCCGCAAAATAGGGGAGACCGACAGCGCCCTTGCTGCGGAGTACCTTCGGCTGATCGGCGACTTTGAACGCATTGCCGACCACAGCGTGAATATTCTGGAGTCGGCGGAGGAGCT
The DNA here is from genome assembly GCA_004554205.1 of Clostridium sp. GTDB lineage: Bacteria > Bacillota > Clostridia > Lachnospirales > Lachnospiraceae > Brotaphodocola. Next base: position 552 of record SFNH01000102.1, on the reverse strand, counting down.
TAAAAATAAGGGGATATCCTTTTCTCCGGCCGCCCGGCAGGAGTATCAGATCATGTCTGCCGCCGTGCAGGAGGTCACGGGGTTGGCCTACACGGCCTTTGTCACCGGGGATATCGGCGCAGCCCGCCGGATCGAGCCGCTGGAGCAGGTCATCGATGACCTCAAGGAGGAGCTTCGCACCCGTCATATTCGCCGGATGCAGCAGGGAACCTGCGGTATCGAAGCGGGATTTATCTGGTCCGACCTTCTCACCGACCTTGAACGGGTCAGCGATCATTGTTCCAATATCGCCTGCTGCATCGTAGAGGGCATCGACCATAATCTCCACCGCCACGAGGTACTGCAAAGTATCCGCGAAAACAGCGCATCCTTTGATGCCGATTACGCCGCCTTCCGGGAAAAATATGCTCTTGCGGCGGAATAACGATAAACCGAATAGGAGAGCTGCGGCACTGAAGTGACCCCAAAAAGTTAGACAATATTTGAAAACAAAATTTTTTCAAGCAGCCGAAAGGGCTTGTTGTCTGTGAAGAGCAGGCGGCAAGTCCTTTA
>SFNH01000101.1 GCA_004554205.1 Clostridium sp. | reverse complement strand
AAAGCAAATAATTAAAACGAACAGGGAAAAGGAGAAGAAACATGTTAGAGAAGATGAGACCGATCATTGCGGAGCAGTTAAACGTACAGGAGTCTGAGATTAAAGAGAACACAAAGTTAAAGGAAGATCTGGGGGCGGATTCGCTGGATCTGTTTGAGCTTGTCATGGCACTGGAGGAGGAATTCGGCGTGGAGATTCCGTCGGAGGAGCTGGAATCGATCGTGACGGTCGGAGATGTCATTACCTATATGAAGAATCGCGGAGTGACAGCATAGAAGAGCGCAGGCGGTGTGTCGGCATTGAAAAAGAAAACTGCCGGCAGGAAGAAAAGAGGAGAAGCATGGAAACAAGGGTAAGCAGATTGCTTGGAACAAAATATCCGATCATTCAGGGCGGTATGGCATGGGTGGCGGAATATCACCTGGCGGCAGCGGTGTCGAATGCGGGCGGACTTGGAATCATCGGGGCGGCAAGCGCGCCGCCGGAAGTGGTAAGAGAACAGATCCGTGAGGTAAAAGCGCGGACGAACCAGCCGTTTGGCGTGAACGTCATGCTGCTTAATCCAAACGCGCCGGAAGTGGCGAAGATTGTCATAGAAGAGAAAGTGCCGGTGGTCACAACCGGTGCGGGAAGTCCGGCAAAGTTCATGGAGGCATGGAAGCAGGCGGGCGTGGTGGTCATCCCGGTCGTGGCGAGCGTTGCCATGGCGAAGATGATGGAGCGTGCAGGCGCGGACGCTGTGATTGCAGAGGGAATGGAGTCCGGCGGGCATATCGGTGCGCAGACGACGATGACGCTGGTGCCGCAGGTGGCGGACGCCGTGTCGGTTCCGGTCATTGCGGCGGGCGGTATCGCGGACGGAAGAGGGATCGCAGCCTCCTTTATGCTTGGCGCAGAGGGGGTACAGATGGGAACCCGGTTTGTCGTGGCGAAGGAGTCTATCGTACATGAAAATTACAAGGAACGGATCGTGAAGGCGCGCGACATCGATTCCGAGGTTACAGGCATGAGCACCGGACATCCGATCCGGGTTCTGCGCAATGCGATGAGCCGCGAATATTTAAAGCTCGAAAAAGAGGGCGCCGGATTTGAGGAACTGGAGCAGCTGACGCTTGGCTCCCTCCGAAAGGCAGTGATGGACGGGGATGTGGTGCACGGCAGCCTGATGGCAGGACAGTGTGCGGGACTTGTGAAAAAAGAACAGACCTGTCAGGAGATGATAGAGGAACTGATGGCGCAGACCGCGGGGCTTTTAGGTGACGGAGATTTTTGGGAAAAGAAGAGCGTCTTCTTGGGACGCTCATCGGATAAGGGAGAATGACATGGGAAAGACAGCATTTTTGTTCCCAGGACAGGGAGCACAGTACATCAGTATGGGCAGAGATTTTTACGAGCAGATTCCCGTGAGCAGGGACGTGTTTGCGGCGGCATCCGAGGCGTCCGGTCTGGATATTGCGGCGCTCTGCTTTGAAGAAAATGAGAAAATAAATATCACCGAATACACACAGACCTGCATGCTGACCGTGGAGGCGGCGATCCTTCAGGCGCTGATTGCGGAAGGAAGGACACCGGATGTGGCGGCAGGCTTAAGCCTCGGGGAGTACGGGGCACTGCTGGCAAGCGGCGTGATGGAGCAGAGGGATGCGTTTGCGCTTGTGAGAAAGCGCGGCATTTACATGCAGGAGGCGGTGCCGACCGGCGGCGCGATGGCGGCGGTGTTGGGACTGGATGCGGAAAAAATAGAGGAGATCTGCGGACAGACTGCGGGCACGGTATCCATTGCGAATTACAACTGCCCGGGACAGATTGTAATCACCGGGGAGGAAGCGGCAGTTGCGGCGGCAGGCGAACAGTGCAAAGAGAGCGGAGCGAAGCGTGTGGTGCCGCTTAAGGTCAGTGGATCGTTTCACTCGCCCATGTTAAAAGAGGCGGGAGAGAAGCTGGGAGAGGCGCTTGTGGCGGTAACACTCCGTGAGATAAAGCTGCCGTATCTGGCGAATGTGACGGCAGACTATGTCCGGGAGGCGGAGGCGGTAAAGCCGCTGCTCATACAGCAGGTGTGCGCGCCGGTACGCTGGCAGCAGTCCATGGAGCGTCTGCTTGCGGATGGCGTGGATACGTTTGTGGAGATCGGTCCGGGTCATACACTGAGCGGATTTATGAAAAAGATCTTAAAGCAGGCCGAAGTCCCGGCAGATACCGTGCAGGTATACAATGTGGAAACCATGGATGACTTCAAGAAATATATGTCAAAGTAGAGGAGAGAGTCAGATGCTGGAAGGAAAGGTAGCGCTTGTGACCGGAGCGGGAAGAGGAATCGGCAGCACGATCGCAGAAACACTTGCCAGGGAAGGCGCGTTTGTTGTCGTGAATTACCGCGGATCGGGACAGGCGGCACAGGAACTGGCGGAAAAAATCGGCGGCGCCGCCATGCAGTGCGATGTGGCGGATTTTGAAGCCTGCGAAACCATGATCAAAACGATTATAGAGACGTATGGACATCTCGATATTTTAGTCAACAACGCCGGAATCACAAGGGACGGACTGCTGATGAAGATGAGCGAAGCGGATTTTGAAGCGGTTCTGGCGACGAATCTGAAGGGAACATTTCACACGATACGGCACGCATCCCGCTATTTTTTAAAACAGCGCTATGGAAGAATTGTAAATATTTCGTCCGTGTCTGGTGTGATGGGGAATGCCGGGCAGGCAAATTACAGCGCCAGCAAGGCGGGGGTGATCGGGCTGACGAAAAGTGTGGCGCGGGAACTGGCGTCGCGGGGGATCACCTGCAACGCGGTGGCACCCGGGTTTATCGAGACCGATATGACGGATGCCATGACAGAGAGCGTAAAGGAAGCCGTTCAAAAACAGATCCCGCTGGGAAGATGCGGAAAGACGGAGGATGTGGCAGAACTTGTGACATTTCTGGCATCGGACAAAGCGGCGTATATCACCGGACAGGTGATCTCCGTGGACGGCGGCATGCATATGTAATGAAGCAGCAACAGAAAGTGAGGCAGGTATGAGAAGACGGGTCGTAGTAACCGGAATGGGCGTGATAACGCCGATCGGGAACTCTGTAGAAGAATTTTGGAATGCGGTGCGGGAAGAAAAGACGGGATTTGGGGAAATCACACATTTTGACGCATCCGGATATAAATGCCATCTGGCAGCGGAAGTAAAGAATTTTGACGGAAAAAATTATATGGATCCCAAGGCGGCAAAGCGCATGGAACTGTTCTGCCAGTATGCGGTGGCGGCGACGAAAGAGGCCGTTACGGATGCCGGACTTGTGATGGAGAAGGAAGATCCGTATCTGGTGGGAACAGCGATCGGAAGCGGAGTCGGAAGTCTGCAGGCGATCGAGCGCGAATATAAGAAGCTTCTGGAGAAGGGACCGGGGCGTGTCAATCCGCTTCTGGTGCCGATGATGATCTCCAACATGGCGGCAGGCAATGTGTCGATCCAGTTTGGCTTCAAGGGAAAAAGCATCAACGATGTGACGGCTTGTGCGACCGGTACCAACACGATCGGCGAGGCGTTCCGGAGCATCCAGTACGGGGAGGCGGACGTCATGATCGCAGGAGGTACGGAGGGCAGCATCTGTCCGATCGGAATTGCCGGCTTTACGGCGCTGACGGCACTGTCGTCCGAGAGCGATCCGAAGCGATGCTCCCTGCCGTTTGATAAGGAGCGGAGCGGATTTGTCATGGGAGAGGGCGCGGGAATCGTCGTGCTGGAGGAGTTAGAGCATGCAAAGCGCCGCGGAGCGAAGATCTATGCGGAGGTAGCCGGCTACGGATGTTCCTCGGATGCCTACCATATTACATCCCCGGCAGAGGACGGTGCGGGTGCGGCGCGTGCGATGGAAAATGCCATGAAGGATGCGGGGGTAAAACCGGATGAGATTCCATACATCAATGCGCACGGAACAGCGACGCATCTGAATGATCTGTTTGAGACGCGCGCGATCAAACTTGCGTTTGGCGGGCATGCCAAAGAACTTAAGATCAATTCCACAAAGTCGATGATCGGACATCTGCTGGGGGCTGCGGGCGCCGTGGAGTTTGTGACTTGTGTCAAAGAAATGCAGGAAAACTATGTACACGCGACCGTCGGCTATCAGACGCCGGACGAGGAGCTGGATCTTGACTACTGCAGGGAGGCGGTGGCGATGGAGGTGCCGTATGCGCTCAGCAATTCCCTCGGATTCGGCGGGCACAATGCGAGTCTTTTACTTAAGAGATATGGAGGCGAGGCGTGATGGAACTGGACATCGGACAGATTATGGAAATCCTTCCGCATAGACAGCCGTTTCTGCTGATCGATGCGGTGGAGGAACTGGAGCCCGGAAAACGCGCGGTGGCGCGAAAATGCGTCAGCTACAATGAACCGTATTTCGGCGGACATTTCCCGGGGGAACCGGTGATGCCCGGGGTACTGATTGTCGAGGCACTGGCGCAGACCGGGGCGGTGGCGATCTTAAGCATGGAGAAAAACCGCGGGAAGACCGCGTATTTTGCGGAGATTAACCGTGCCAGATTTAAGAAAAAGGTGGTGCCGGGAGATGTGCTGACCCTGACGACGGAGATCATCCGGCAGAAAGGACCGATCGGCATCGGCAGTGCGACGGCAACCGTGCGCGGGGAGGTTGTCTGCGCGGCGGAGCTTACGTTTGCAATCGGCAGCAAGGAGGAGTAGAGGAAAAATGGCGGCTTTGTTTCAGAAGCGGAAAAAAGAACCGGCAGAAAAAGCGCCGGTGGGGGCAGCACAGGCGCTGCAGGAGACGATTGTGTGCCCGGCCTGCGGCAGGGAGATCAATAAAAAGGAAGCGGAAAAAAATCTGTATGTCTGCTATGAATGTGGCAGTTATTTCAGGGTGCGCACCAGAAACCGCATCCGCATGGTGGCGGATGAGGGAACGTTTACCCCGTGGTTCGAGGATCTGGCGGAGGCGAATCCGCTGGAGTTCCCGGGATATGAGGACAAAGTAAAAGCGGCAAAGGAAAAGACCGGACTGCATGAGGCGGTCACCATAGGTCACTGTAAAATATACGGCGAGGATACGGTGCTTGGCATCTGCGACGCCAGATTCCTGATGAGCAGCATGGGGCATGTGATGGGGGAGAAAATTGCCTGCGCTGTGGAACGCGCGACAGAGGAAGGAATGCCGGTCATCCTGTTTTGCTGCTCCGGCGGTGCCAGAATGCAGGAGGGGATCGTTTCCCTGATGCAGATGGCAAAAACATCTGCGGCATTGAAGCGGCATTCGGAAGCGGGACTATTGTATGTTCCGGTGCTGACGGATCCGACAACCGGGGGCGTGACGGCAAGTTTTGCCATGCTTGGAGACATCATCCTGGCGGAGCCGGGGGCACTGATCGGATTTGCGGGACCGCGCGTGATTGAGCAGACGATCGGGGAAAAGCTGCCGGAAGGGTTTCAGCGGGCACAGTTTCAGCTGGAGCACGGATTTGTTGACCGGATTGTGGAGCGGAAAGAGCTAAAGCTTACCCTGTACCGCATTTTAAAGCTGCATCACAAAAGAGAGGGCTACGCCAATTTTGATCCGGTGCGGGAGGCAGACTGCCTCGAGGCGACAGAACTGATGAAAGAGCGCGCCACAAAGGCGAAAGCAATGTCCGCGTGGGAGAAGGTCAAGGCGGCGAGAAAGGTGGACCGGCTGGCATCTGTGGACTACATAGAGCAGATTTTTGACGAATTTATGGAATTACACGGAGACCGGCAGTTCCGGGACGATCCGGCGATTGTCGGCGGCGTGGCGTATCTGGATGGCCAGCCGGTCACGGTGATCGGTGTGCATAAGGGAAAAGATTTAAAGGAATGTATGCGCCGGAATTATGGAATGCCTTCGCCGGAGGGATACCGGAAAGCACTCCGGCTGATGAAGCAGGCGGAAAAATTTAAGCGTCCGGTCATCACGTTTGTGAACACCTCCGGCGCCTTCTGCGGCATGGAGGCGGAGGAGCGCGGACAGGGCGAGGCGATCGCCAGAAATCTGTATGAGATGTCCGACTTAAAGGTTCCGATTCTTTGCATTATGATCGGGGAAGGCGGAAGCGGCGGTGCGCTGGCGCTCTCTGTGGGAAATGAGGTCTGGATGCTTGAAAATGCGACCTACAGCATTTTATCGCCGGAAGGGTTTGCGTCGATTCTCTGGAAGGATGGCAGACGGGCGAAGGAAGCGAGCGGCGTCATGAAAATTACCGCGCAGGATTTAAAAGCGCTCGGCGTGATTGAGGAGATCATACCGGAGTACGGCATGGCGGATCAGCCGGCGCTCACTTCCATATCGCGTTACATGAAGGGACATATAAAAACATTTTTAAAAAAGCAGAACGGAAAAACCGGGGAGCAGCTTGCAGCGGAGCGCTATCAGAGATTCCGCGCGTTTTAAAAGAAAGGAGACCCGATATGAAGGTAAAGATCGTGGGCACCGGAAGTGCAGTCCCCGAAAAATGTGTGACGAACGATGATCTTAGTCAATGGATGAATACGTCGGATGAGTGGATCAAAAGCCGGACGGGAATCGAGACCAGACATCTGGCTGTGGGGGAGACAACGACAGAAATGGCAGTGGAGGCGGCGAAGCGGGCACTTGCATCTGCACATATGGAGGCGGAGGAGCTGGATCTGATCATTGCGGCGACGATCACGCCGGACCGGCTGTTCCCGAACCTTGCCTGCGAGGTGCAGAGTGCACTCGATGCATGCCGGGCGGTCGCCTTT
>SFNH01000100.1 GCA_004554205.1 Clostridium sp. | reverse complement strand
AAAAGTCCTACGCTGAACTGTCACTTCTTTTTCGACAAAATGCGGCGTATTCTATTGACGGTAACCTTTCATCAATGGTATAAATGATATGGACAATTTTAGAAGGAGTGCTTGTCATGGCAAATAACTATGTATTTAACGATGTGCTTCCGGTAGCGCCATTAAAGATCGCTGCCCTGAAAAGCTGTCTTGAGCTTGCGCAGAAAGTGGACAGCCATATTGTGACTTTCCGGAGAAATGACACAGAGGAGCTTCTGCGCCGCCAGGAAGACTTGAATTACCGCGGCTACGATGTGGATTCCTATCTGTTAAAATGCGATTGTCCGAGGTTTGGTTCCGGCGAGGCAAAGGGCATCATCAGGGAATCCGTCCGCGGCACAGATTTGTTTGTCATGGTTGACGTGACCAACTACAGCATTCCCTACACCGTGTGCGGCTATACCAACCATATGTCCCCGGACGACCATTTTGAGGATCTCAAGCGGATCATCGGGGCCTCCGTCGCCACGGCGCACCGTGTCAACGTCATTATGCCGTTTTTGTATGAGGGGCGCCAACACAAGCGGACAAAACGTGAGTCCTTAGACTGCGCCATGTCGCTTAAAGAGCTGGTTTCAATGGGCGTCTCAAACATCATCACCTTCGACGCGCACGATCCCCGCGTGCAGAACGCGATTCCATTAAGCGGCTTTGACAACTTCATGCCCACCTACCAGTTTGTAAAGACCCTGTTTGCACACGACAGATCCTTAAAGATCGACAAAGACCACCTGATGGTCATAAGCCCCGATGAGGGCGCCATGAACCGCGCTGTGTATCTGGCAAACAACTTAAGCGTGGACATGGGAATGTTTTACAAGCGCCGCGACTACTCAAAGGTGGTAGACGGGCGAAACCCGATCGTCGCGCACGAATTCCTGGGTTCCTCCGTGGAGGGCAAGACCGTGCTGATCATTGATGATATGATCTCCTCCGGCGAGAGCATGCTCGACACCGCAAAGGAACTCAAGGAGAAAAGGGCGGACAAGGTCATCATCTGCTGCACCTTCGGCCTCTTCACCGGCGGCCTGGAAAAATTTGACGATTTTTATGATAAGGGATACATCGATTATGTGATCACAACCAACTTAAACTACCGCCCCCAGGAGCTCCTTAAGCGGGAGTGGTATCTCGAAGCCGACATGAGCAAATATCTCGCCGCGATCATCAACTCCTTCAACCACGACGTCTCCATCGGAGCGGCGCTCTCGCCGACCGAGAAGATTCAGCGGCTGGTAAGGAATTATCAGGCGGACGGCTACGAATACTTCCAGACGATCGTATAGAGCGTTCAGGGTTTTAAGCACAGGAAGGCGGCAAGGTTTCCGCGCTTTGTTCCCGCCGTCCTGTGGGAAAACAGCTTATCCGGGTTACAGTGCGTGCAGATATTCGTCGTATGGATATTCCGCGGCAGCACGCCGGCCTCCTCAAAGATGATCTGATTCGCTCTCCACAGATCAAGCTGGTATTTCCCATCCTTCTTTTTATAAAACAGTTCCCCGTGATATTCGTCTCGGAATGCGCGGGCAAACTCTTGCGCGACCTCCTCTCCCACCTCAAAGCACTCCCGGCAGATACTCGGGCCGATGCAGGCGATGACATCCTCCGGCCTCGTCCCATAGGCGTCTCTCATCCTGTCAAGCGTCACCTTACCCATGCGCTTTACGGTCCCTCGCCAGCCGGAATGAGAAAGGCCGATGGCGCGGTTCTTTACATCCACCAGATAGAGCGGCACGCAGTCCGCAAAGAACGTCACCAGCGTGATGCCGGGGACATCGGTGATCAGGCCGTCCACATCACGGTAATCCCGCTCACAGGCGATCCCTTTTCCGGCATCCTCCTTCGTCACCCTCCGCACATTGGTCGTGTGCGTCTGGTAAGCTAAAACCATGCGCTCTGCGAAAACGCCGAGCACACCTGCCATGCGGCGGTAATTTTCCATCACATGCGCCGGCTCATCCCCGTTCATAAATCCGAAATTCATGGTCGCGTACATTCCCTCGCTGACTCCGCCCATGCGCGTTGAAAAGGAATGCGCCACGATCCCTGTGTCCTCAAGCGCCGGGAAAGCAAGGTAGGTAACGCCGTTTTTTTCCCGCACCGAAATCTCATCCTTCCCCGGTCTTCTCACCCAGTCTCCCATTTTCCCTCCCGGTATTTACGCGCCTAAAAAGCATTTTTGATCCAGCGTATTTCCTCTCCCAGAATGCTCACCACATCGAACCGGCACGGAACATATGTTCTGTTTTGGTGGCAGTACAGATAATACTCTGCCGCGTTTCGGATGCGCCGCTGCTTATAAAACCCCACCGCCTCGGCGGGATCGCCCTTTTTTGTATCGCGGCGGTACTTCACCTCGACAAACACCAGATAGCGCTCATCCTCCGCGATCACGTCGATCTCTCCGCTCCGGCACCGGTAATTCCGCTCTAAAATCGTAAGCCCCCGGCGCTCAAGATAATCCACCGCCTTCTGCTCATAGCGGCTTCCGGTTTTTCGCCTATTCATTTCACCCATCTGACTCTTTTCGCGCCTCGAATCGTTATATAAACTTTGTGATAAAGCTCCTGCGGTGTATCGGGCAGGGCCCGAATTCTCTGATTGCCGCGATGTGCGCCGCCGTCCCGTAGCCCTTGTGCTTTGCGAAGCCGTACTCCGGGAACATCACATCGTACTCCGCCATCATATGGTCCCTCGTCACCTTCGCGACAATGCTGGCGGCGGCGATCGAGACACTCTTTGCGTCTCCCCCTATGATCGGAACCTGATCAATGTCCACGCCGGGAATCGTGACCGCGTCATTAAGGAGCAGGTCCGGCTTTACGGACAGACCCGCTATGGCACGGCGCATCGCCTCATAGGTCGCCTGGAGAATGTTGATCGTATCGATCACATCCGGCCCTACGATGCCGACGCTCACGGCCTTTGCTTTCTCCTGAATCTCCAAAAACAGCTCCTCCCGCCGCTTCTCGGAGAGCTTTTTTGAATCGTTCAGAAAAAGGATTTCACACTCCTTCGGAAGAATCACCGCCCCGGCAGCCACAGGGCCCGCAAGCGGCCCCCTTCCCGCCTCGTCGATGCCGCAGATCGCCGTGCAGGCGGCGTAGGTGTACTCATACTCCTTCATCTGTTCCAGGCGTTCCCGCTCTTTTTTAAGCTTCTCATCACTTAATTTTCTCATCTGTCTTCTCCTGATCCGGCGGAAACTCCAGGGTGATACGCCCGAGCTTGCCGCTCCTGAAATCGTCGAGCAGAGCGGCGGATGCCTTAGTAAGATCCGGTTCCGCCCCCTTAGAAATGCAGCCGCGCGCCTTTGCGATCTGCTCAAGCAGCTTCACAGGATCATCCATATCCGCCTGATAGCGCCCGACAAGAGATTCGGGATAATGTTTCCTTAAAAATCTTAAAAGCTCGAGCGCCAGCTCCTCTTTATCTAAGATCTCATCATTGATGGAGCCGATGAAGGCGAGTAAAAGCCCCACCCTCTGATCCTCAAACTTCGGCCACAGGATTCCCGGCGTGTCGAGAAGGTCCAGCGTTTTGCTCAAGCGGATCCACTGGTTCCCCTTGGTGACTCCGGGCTTATTTCCGGTCTTTGCGCAGGTCTTCCCCGCGAAAGAATTGATGAATGTGGACTTCCCCACATTGGGGATTCCCACCACCATGGCGCGAACAGGGCGGTTTAAAATCCCGCGTTTTTTGTCGCGCTCGATCTTCTCCCTGCATGCCTCCTGCACTACGGGAGCGATCTGCTTTAAGCCCTCACCGCTTCGGGAATTGACCTTCACTACATGATAGCCCTGCCTCTTAAACCACGCGGTCCACGCTTCGTTGTACCTCTCGCTTGAGAGATCCGACTTGTTGAGAAGGATCAGGCGCGCCTTCCCCCTGCCGAGCTCGTCGATATCGGGGTTGCGGCTCGCAAGCGGCACGCGGGCGTCCACAAGCTCCACAATGAGGTCAATCAGCTTGATATCTTCCTTCATCGCACGTCTGGCTTTCGTCATATGCCCCGGATACCATTGTATATTCACTGAAACGTACCTCCCTTATTCTGTGCGGATCAGGCCAAGGTTGATGAGCGGGAATATGCGAAACCACACTTTCCCGACGATCTGATCTTCTTTTACATTTCCGATATTTACGAAACGGCTGTCCTCGCTTGAGTCGCGGTTGTCCCCGAGAAGGAAATATTCCTTTTCCCCAAGCTCAATGGGATTTTCCGCGAGACCGGCAAGGGAGACCTTTAAAAGACTCTCATTTTCCAGACGCTTCCCATTCACATAAACCTCGCCGCCCGTGATCTGCACCACGTCGCCCGGAATGCCGATCACTCGCTTCACATTGCTCTTTTTATCTTCGCGTTCAAACACCACCACATCCATGCGCTGCGGCTTTCCAAAGTCATAGGACAGACGGTTGATGAGCACTATATCGCCGGAATTTAGGAGCGGCTGCATAGACTGCCCGCTCACAGTCACCTGCGTGCCGAAAAAGGTCAGGCAGAACCAGGCGAAGGCAATCATCACCACAATATCAACAACCCACCCGCAGACCTTGCGGATCAGGTTCGGTTCGTCATTTTGATAAAATTCCACAGATCACACCTCATATTACAGAAAAGTAAGGGGACAATTTTCATTGTCCCCTGGTCTGCGAGAAATCACTTATTTCACTAACTCTTTTACCTTAGCAGCCTTGCCCACTCTGTCTCTTAAGTAATTTAATTTCGCGCGTCTTACCTTACCCCTTCTAACAACCTCGATGTTGTCAACAAACGGGGAATGTACCGGCCAGGTCTTCTCAACGCCGATACCGTTTGAGTTCTTGCGGACGGTAAATGTCTCTCTGGCACCGCCGTTCTGTCTCTTGATCACAGTTCCCTCAAACACCTGGATTCTCTCGCGGTTGCCCTCTTTGATCTTGTTGTATACCTTAACGGTATCGCCAACGCGGAACTCCGGCACGGAAGCCTTAAGCTGAGCTGCCTCAATGTTCCTGATAATCTCGTTCATCTGTGTGAACCTCCTTCATACATTCGATGTTCTGTAATGCGGATACGCAGCAGAGGAACATCTCTTTTCTTCGTCACAGCGCAACCACCACAGTCACGTCACAACATCGCTATCATATCATATAGCTTCGGGAAATGCAAGCAATTTTTCGCGTTTTGTGCAATATATGATATGTTCGGTCGCGGCCGGGGTTTTCTCCTTTGTTCGGTCGCCGGATGTAAAACTTTTGCTCGCATGGCTCGCAAAAGTGTTCACCGGTCTCCCTCACAGTAAGGTTTATACCCCGCTCCCTCACGGCAGAGCCATTTCCAGCCGCAAGGCCCGGAAAGACAGACCCGGTGACGATAGCGAGGCTTCCGCAGCTTGGCCTGCGCTAGCTGCCGCCACAAAGCGCACTGTCCGAGCGAAGCGAGTTTGCGCGACTGGCGGCTAATAAGCGCGCGGGCCGAGCCGGAAACGCAGCGTGTCACATGGGACTGTCTTGCCGGGGCTGCGGCGTAAAATCCGCCGGAAGCGTTCCCGAAAAATCTATTCCCTGAGAAGTGCATTAAGAAACTCCCGCTCCTTCTTTGAGAGATTCGCCTCGTCGAGCAGATCCGGTCTGCGCTCAAGCGTCCGCCTGATGGACTGCTCCCGCCGCCACTCCTCGATTTTCCTGTGATGGCCCGACAAGAGCACCTCCGGCACCCTAAGCCCCTCATAGACCTCCGGGCGCGTGTACTGGGGATACTCTAACAGATTGTCGTGAAACGACTCGATCTCCGCGGAGACATCATTATTTAAGACCCCCGGCACAAGGCGGGAAATGCAGTCGATCATCACCATCGCCGGAAGCTCGCCGCCCGTCAGCACATAGTCGCCGATTGATAGGTAATCGGTCACGATCAGCTCAAGCGCACGCTCGTCGATGCCCTCGTAATGACCGCATAAAAATACAAGATCCTCCTCCTTTGACAGCTCCTCGGCGATCTTCTGGTTAAAGATCCTGCCCTGGGGCGTCATGTAAAGCACTCTGGGGCGTTTCTTAAGCCGCGCACAGAGCGCCTCGTACGCATCGCAGACGGGAGGCGCCTGCATCACCATGCCCGCGCCGCCACCGTATGGGGTATCGTCCACATGGCCGTGCTTCTCCTTCGTGTAATCGCGGATATTGACTGCCTCGATGGATAAAAGCCCCTTCTTTTCAGCCCTTCCGATGATGCTGGTATTTAAGCCCTCAAGCACCATCTCGGGGAACAATGTCAAAATATGATAGTTCATCCTGTGCCTCCTACAGATCAAGCAGCCCGTCCAGAATGTGGACAATGACTTCGCCCGCCTCAAGATCCACCTTGAGAATGCACTGTTTGATCGCCGGGAACAGATACTCCTTTCCCTCAGCGCCCTCGATCACATACACGTCATTTGCCCCGGTCTGGAGCACATCCTTTAAGACACCGAATGCCTGCCCCTCGTCGGTCACCACGCTTAGTCCGATCAGGTCCCCGATAAAATTCTCGTCCGGCCCCAGGCTGACCGCCTGGTCGCGGCGGATCAAAAGATCCCTGCCCTTATATTTTTCAATCTCATTGATATTGTTGAATTCCTTAAATTTTAAGATCGCCATGTTCTTAAAAAATTTGACGCTCTCAATCGTCAGCGTGAGCTCTTCATGCCCCGTGTCAAGGATCACGTTTTTCAGTTTTTTAAAACGGTTCACATCGTCGGTTGTGGGAAATACCTTCACCTCGCCCCGGACGCCGTGCGTGGATGCGATCACCCCTACCCGCAGTCTATCTTCCATAATCTGTCCCTCATT
>SFNH01000012.1 GCA_004554205.1 Clostridium sp. | reverse complement strand
CACAGGAGATTTAATACCATGAAAGCACAGAGAAAGTCCGCAAAATCCTATGAGATGGATATGTGCAGCGGACCAATATTTACGAAAATCATAGCGTTTGCCGTGCCGCTCATCCTGTCCGGCATTTTACAGCTTTTGTTCAATGCTGCGGACGTTGTTGTGGTGGGACGCTTCGCAGGGAGCGAGTCCCTTGCGGCGGTGGGCTCCACCACTGCGCTGATCAACCTTCTGGTGAATGTGTTTATCGGTCTGTCAATCGGCGCAAATGTGCTGGTGGCACAGTATTACGGCGCCCGGAAGCTGCGCGATCTGGAGGAAACAGTACACACGGCGATCCTGCTCTCGGCTGCGGGCGGCGTATTTTTAATCTTTGTGGGCGGCCTGCTCGCGAACCCGATGCTTTCGCTTATGGGCACGCCGGATGACGTGCTGCCGCTCTCCGCTCTGTATATGAAGATCTTTTTCCTGGGGATGCCGGCAACTCTGACATACAATTTCGGCAGCGCCGTCCTGCGCGCGGTGGGGGACACAAAGAGGCCGCTCTACTTCCTGCTGTTCGCGGGAATCATCAATGTGATCCTGAATCTGGTCTTTGTCATTGCATTTTCCATGGGGGTGGCTGGAGTTGCCCTTGCGACGGTCATCTCCCAGTGCGTGTCGGCAATCCTGATCCTGAGGTGCCTGGCCCGCTGTGACGCCGCCTACAGGCTTCAGAGGGATAAGTTAAAAATAAGTATCCGGAAATTAGGGCTGATCGCAAAGATCGGTCTGCCGGCGGGATTCCAAGGAGCGATCTTTTCAATCTCCAATGTGCTGATCCAGTCCTCGATCAACTCCTTCGGCTCCGTCGCCATGGCGGGGAGCACAGCCTCGGCAAATGTGGAGGGCTTTGTGTACACCTCGATGAATGCCGTCTATCAGACCGCGCTCAGCTTCACCAGCCAGAATTACGGCGCGCGGCGCTTCGACCGCATCACAAAGATTCTGCTGTACTGCCTGGGGTTTGTTGTGGTGATCGGAGTGGTGATGGGCGACGGCGCGGTGCTTTTGGGGCAGAGGCTTCTTGGGATTTACTCTTCCGACCCGCGTGTCATCGAGTACGGGATGATGCGGATGAAGATCATCTGCGGGACATATTTTTTCTGCGGGATCATGGATACCATGGTCGGGGGTCTGCGCGGCCTCAACTATTCGGTGCTTCCGATGCTCGTCTCCCTGACGGGTGCGTGTGCGCTCCGCGTGGTCTGGATCTTTACCGTGTTTGCAGCAAACCGCACGCTCACGACGCTGTACCTGTCTTACCCGGTGACCTGGATCGTCACCCTTACGGCCCATATCATCTGTTACCTTGTGATACGCAGGCGGATTGCGAGGCGGGAAGCGGAGAGGGGGATATACTCCAATTATGGATAATGAAATGCGCTCGACGTACCGCCTGATGTTCGGCGAGGAGAGAAGCCGCACGGGGACGGTCGTCAGGAACCGGAATCGCCGCCTGCTCACGGCGGCGGCGTGGGAGCCGGATGAAGAAAGATTTACGGACAAAAAAAGCCTCCTTTCAGCGCTCAGATTTGAGGATATCCGGAGCATGCCGCGGATCGTATCCCTTGTCGGCGGCGGCGGAAAGACGAGCACGATGTATCAGCTTGCGGACGAGCTGTCCGAGCTTTACAGCCGTGTCCTCGTGACGACCAGCACCCATATCAGGAAGCCCGCGGACAACGCGGCGGAGGTTTCCCATGTGCGGGAAATAGAAGCTTCCATGTGGGGAGACAAAAAAATTCTGACGGCGGGGACGCCTGTTGAGAAAATTGGCGGAGGTAAACCCGGCAGCCCCGTGATAAAATTCAGGATGCCGGAGGGGCTTGGCGATGAGAAAGAGCTTGAGCGGCTTTTGGGACTTGCGGATGTGATTCTCATCGAGGCGGACGGGGCGAAGGAGCATCCGCTCAAGGTCCCGGCAGAGTGGGAGCCGGTGATCCTTCCTCAGACAGACCTTGTCATCGCCTGCGCGGGTTTAAAGGCAGTCGGGGAGAAGTTCTCAGACGTATGCTTCCGCTTTGACGACTGCGGTGCGTGGCTTGGGCGCGGCGGGAAGGAGAGGGTCGCGCCGGAGGATGTGGCGCGAATCCTCGCGGACGAGCGGGGCTTTTACAGGCAGGTGGGCGAGCGGCATTACCGCATTGTCTTAAACCAGGCGGACGGTGAAAGAGAGAGGCGGCAGGCTGTAGAGATCGCGCGGCTGCTGCCGGACAAAATGCAAAAAGGATGCGCTGTGACTGCGTATCAGAGATGAGGGAGTAGGATCATGGGACATTATATTGAAGAAAATTATGGGGCCGGGCGTGTCCTGATAAGAGGGGCGGGGGATCTGGCGAGCGGGATTGCGCTCAGGCTGCATCGCTGCGGCTTTCAGGTTGTGATGACGGAGATTGCAGCGCCGACGACGGTGCGGCGGACCGTGGCGTTTTCACCGGCGGTCTACCTCGGTGCGGCGCAGGTGGAGGATGTGACGGGAGTGCGGTGTGATTCCATAGAAGAGGTGGAAACTGCGATAAAAAACGGGAAAATCGCGGTCACAGTGGGGGGATACGACCGGATTCTCGATGAATTCAGGACGGAAGTGGTGGTGGACGCCATTCTCGCAAAGAAAAATCTGGGGACGAAGATCACGGACGCCCCCACGGTCATCGGCGTGGGACCGGGATTTGCGGCAGGAGAGGACTGCCATTTCGTTGTGGAGACGAAGCGGGGGCATTATGTGGGGCGGTGCATTCCGACCGGAAGCGCCATCCCGAATACCGGCGTTCCGGGGATCGTGGACGGCTATGGGATCGAGCGCCTGATCCGCGCTTCGGCTGACGGGGTGTTTAGGGGCACGGTATCCATCGGCGATATGGTAAAGGCAGGCGATGTCGTCGGCTACGCGGGCGAATGTCCCATCCGCGCACAGATCGACGGCGTGGTGCGGGGGCTTTTGCAGGACGGCGTTTTTGTGACAAAGGGAATGAAATCCGGGGACGTGGATCCGCGGTGTGAGGCGGAATACTGCTTTACGGTGTCGGACAAGGCGACTGCCATCGCAGGCGGTGTTCTCGAGGCGATCCTTCGCCACAGGCAGATGCGCAAAAAAAAAGTGGCGCTCGTGCTCCTGGCCGCAGGCGACAGCCGCAGATTCGGCGATAACAAGCTTCTCGCCGATGTGGAGGGGAAACCCATGTACCGCCATATCGTCGACGCGGTCGCGGCTCTCCCCGCGGGCGTGTTCGACAAAAAAGTCGTGGTGAGCCAGTACCGGGAGATCCTTGAGGATATGAGGCATGAGGGATTTGAGACGGTGGAGAACAGGCAGAGCGCTCTCGGGATCTCCCACTCGGTCTCTCTCGGGCTTTCACATATGATCGAAAGAGAGGCGGAAAGTGTCAGACCGGAGGAGAGGACGGCGGCTGTCTGCTTCTCCGTCTGCGACCTTAAAGAGCGGGAAGGGGATGGCATGCCTTTCCTGCGGCGGGAAAGTGGGAAATCCCGCAGTATTCTCCGCAGAGTATTTCCCGGAGCTTTTGGAGCTTACGGGCGATACCGGAGGGCGCAGGGTGATCTTAAGGCACCCTGAGGATGTGTATCACTGCGAGGTGAAGGATGAAAAGGAGCTTGCGGACATTGACGAGCGGTAGGAAAGGGTTCTGCTCACCACAGAAAGGATGTTACGATGATCAAATTAGAACGCACCAGTGTGATGAATCTGGAAAATGCAATGCGCGGTGCGCGCAACCCCATGAACAGTTGGGGGAGGATGGACAGCTACTATGACGAGGACGGGACGTTTGTGCTGGGGCCGAACGATCTGGATCTCGCAAAGCGCCTGAGAAAGGCGGGCAGCGACCACCGCAAATACATCCGCCAGGTGTTTGTCTCCGTGGATATCACGGCACCGCTGTACTGGTGGAAGGAGTACGATACCTACAAGGTGGCGACGGTGGCGAACTCCACCAGCACCATGCACAAGATTCACTCGAAGCCGTTTGAGCTTGACGATTTCAGCCACGACCACATGACGGGGGAGACCCTTCTCTTTATGGAGTCGGTGGTAGCGCGTCTGGAGCAGATTCGCCAGAAGTACATGGAGACAAAGGACAAGGCGGACTGGTATGACCTGATCCAGCTTCTGCCGTCGAGCTATAATCAGATGCGGACCTGCACCTTAAATTACGAGACGCTGATCAATATTTATTTTGCGAGGCGCAGCCACAAGCTGCAGGAGTGGCATACCTTCTGTGACTGGATCGCCACGCTCCCGTACGCGAGAGAGCTGATCATCGCGGAGGAAGAGGAGGGAGTGAACTCTTGAAACTGATCGTGGCTGTCGATAAAAACTGGGCCATCGGAAATAAGGGCCGGCTTCTGGTGAGCATTCCGCAGGATCAGAAGCGTTTTCGCGATATGACGCTCTCGAAGGTCGTTGTCATGGGCCGAAAGACGCTTGAGAGCCTTCCCGGGGGCCAGCCCCTCTACGGAAGGACAAATATTGTCTTGAGCGGCGACCCGGAGTACCACGTGAAGGGCGCGAAGGTGTGTCACAGCATGGAGGAGGTCTTTGCAGAGCTTTCCGGGTATCCGCCTGAGGACGTCTGCATCATCGGCGGGGAGAGCATTTACCGCCAGTTCCTGCCCTACTGCGGGGAGGCGCAGGTGACGTGGATCGACTTTTCGTATGAGGCGGACACCCATTTCCCGGATCTTGACGCGAGCGGGGAGTGGGAGATGACGGACGAGAGCGGGGAGCAGACGTATTTTGACCTGTGCTATACCTATCGGACATACAAAAAACGAAAATAATTGTAAAAAAAATAACAATTTATAGAACAATCTATTGTCACCGGAGAAATGTAATGATAAAATAAATCTAAATGCGGTAACCGCAGAATGCAAAAACAGGAGGATAGCGATGTATAAGATTTTGAAAGCGGAAAAGCTGGCGGAAAAGATTTTCCTGATGGATGTGGAGGCTCCGCGCGTGGCGCGCGCCTGCCAGCCGGGTGAGTTCGTCATTGTGAAGATGGACGAGCGGGGGGAGCGGATTCCTCTGACCATCTGTGACTTTGACCGTGAGAAGGGGACGGTGACCATCGTATTCCAGATTGTGGGCGCTTCCACTCAGAGGATGTCCGGCTTAAAGGCGGGAGACGCTTTTCAGGACTTTGTAGGGCCGTTAGGGCAGCCCTCCGAGTTCGTGAAGGAGGATCTGGCCGCGGTGAAGGGAAGAAAGTATCTGTTCGTCGCGGGCGGCGTCGGCACGGCTCCGGTATATCCGCAGGTAAAGTGGATGAGACAGCACGGGATCGACGTCGATGTCATTGTGGGCGCCAAGACGAAGGAGCTCTTGATCCTTGAGGATATGATGAGGGAGCAGGCGGGAAATCTTTACATCACTACCGACGACGGCTCCTATGTGCGTAAGGGCATGGTTACCGACGTGATCCGCGATCTGGTGGAGAACCAGGGGAAGCGCTACGATGTCTGCGTTGCGATCGGGCCGGTGATCATGATGAAGTTCGTCTGCAAGCTGACGAAGGAGTTAAACATCCCGACGATCGTGAGCATGAACCCGATCATGGTGGATGGCACCGGAATGTGCGGCGCGTGCCGTCTGACGGTGGGCGACGAGGTGAAGTTCGCGTGTGTGGACGGGCCGGAGTTTGACGGGCATCTGGTGAATTTTGACGAGGCGATGAAGCGCCAGCAGATGTATAAGACCGAGGAGGGGCGCGCCATGCTTAGGGAGCTTGAGGGCGATACCCATCACGGCGGCTGCGGCCACTGCGGCTGACACCCGGTAAGAGACAGGCAGATATGGTAAGGACTGATCGGAGGATAGGAAAATGGATGTATTAAAAAAGGTTCCTGTGAGAGAGCAGGATGCTAAGGTGCGCGCGACCAATTTTGAGGAAGTGTGCTATGGATACAATAAAGAAGAGGCGATGGAGGAGGCTTCCCGCTGCTTAAAGTGCAAGAACGCGAAATGTATGGGCGGCTGCCCGGTCTCCATCAACATCCCGGGCTTTATCAAGGAGGTCGAGTCCGGCAATTTCGAGGCGGCGGCGAGCGTGATCGCGGAGTCCTCCGCGCTTCCGGCTGTGTGCGGCCGCGTGTGCCCGCAGGAGAGCCAGTGTGAGGGTCAGTGCATCCGCGGGATCAAGGGTGAGCCGATCTCCATCGGAAAGCTCGAGCGCTTTGTGGCGGACTGGTCCCGCGAAAACGGCTTTGTGCCGAAGGCAGCCGAGGAGAAGAACGGCAGAAAGGTAGCTGTAGTCGGCTCCGGCCCGGCAGGTCTTACCTGCGCCGGCGACCTTGCGAAGCTCGGCTACGATGTGACGATCTTCGAGGCGCTCCACGAGCCGGGCGGCGTCCTGACCTACGGGATTCCCGAGTTCCGTCTCCCGAAGGAGCGCGTGGTGCGTCCCGAGATTGAGAATGTGAAAAAGCTCGGCGTAAAGATCGAGACCGATGTGATCATCGGCAAGTCCGTGACGATCGACGAGCTGATGGACGAGGAGGGCTTTGAGGCGGTATTTATCGGCTCCGGCGCGGGTCTTCCGAAATTCATGGG
Source organism: Clostridium sp. (assembly GCA_004554205.1). Classification (GTDB taxonomy): domain Bacteria; phylum Bacillota; class Clostridia; order Lachnospirales; family Lachnospiraceae; genus Brotaphodocola. The sequence goes on along the minus strand of SFNH01000012.1, from coordinate 23,897 downwards.
GATTCCGGGAGAGAACGCCAACGGCGTATTTTCCGCAAATGAGTACCTGACGAGAAATAATCTGATGAAGGCATTCCGCGAGGATTACGATACCCCGATCGTGGCGGGAAAGAAGGTGGCCGTGGTCGGCGGCGGAAACGTGGCGATGGATGCCGCGCGAACCGCTTTAAGACTCGGTGCCGAGGTACATATTATTTACCGCAGGAGCGAGGCGGAGCTTCCGGCGCGTGTGGAGGAGGTTCACCACGCGAAGGAGGAGGGCGTGATCTTCGATCTTCTGACGAACCCGGTAGAGATCCTTGCCGATGAGAACGATTGGGTGAAGGGCATCAAGGTTCGCAAGATGGAGCTTGGCGAGCCCGATGCATCCGGGAGAAGGAAGCCGGTTGAGATCGAGGGCTCCGACTATGTGATGGATGTGGACACGGTGATCATGTCCCTTGGGACTTCGCCGAACCCGTTGATCTCCTCCACCACAGAGGGTCTCGATATAAATAAGAGAAAATGTATCGTGGCGGAGCCGGCAAACGGTCAGACCTCCCGCGAGGGCGTGTTCGCGGGCGGCGACGCTGTGACCGGGGCGGCTACGGTGATCCTTGCGATGGAGGCCGGAAAGCACGGCGCGCTGGGAATCCATGAGTATCTGACACAGAAAAAATAACTGGACGAACCAGTGGATTTGTGAGAAAATAAAGCTGAGCAGCGCGTGATTTTTTTAACAATCTCCGCGCGCTTCAGGATATTACATAGTTGAAAGGAGTTTTAGCATGATTTATTCACATGAAGTTGAGACGATGTGCCCGGTAGCCCAGGGCGTGCATCACGGTGCGGCGCCGATCCCGGAAGAGGCAAAGTGGGTGCAGGCAAAAGAAGTGAAAGATATTTCCGGCTTTACCCACGGTATCGGCTGGTGCGCTCCGCAGCAGGGCGCCTGTAAGCTGTCCTTAAATGTAAAGGACGGAATCATCCAGGAAGCGCTGGTGGAGACCATCGGCTGCTCCGGCATGACACATTCCGCCGCTATGGCATCGGAGATCCTTCCGGGTCTGACCATTCTTGAGGCTTTAAATACCGACCTGGTGTGCGACGCGATCAATACGGCTATGAGAGAGCTTTTCCTGCAGATCGTTTACGGACGCTCGCAGTCCGCATTCTCCGAGGACGGCCTTCCGGTCGGCGCGGGTCTTGAGGATCTTGGCAAGGGCCTCCGCTCGCAGGTGGGCACGATGTACGGCACGCTGAAGAAGGGACCGCGCTATCTCGAGATGGCGGAGGGCTATGTGACCGGTATCGCGCTGGACGCTGACGATCAGATCATCGGCTACCAGTTCGTATCTCTCGGAAAGATGACCGACTTCATCAAGAAGGGCGACGACCCGAACACTGCCTGGGAGAAGGCGAAGGGTCAGTATGGACGTGTGGCAGACGCGGTTAAGATCATTGACCCGCGCAAAGAGTAATCGAGGAGGTAGACAAAAATGGCTTTATTTGAATCTTATGAGAGACGTATTGATAAAATCAATGAGGTATTAAACAGCTATGGCATCGCCTCCATCGAGGAGGCCGAGAAGATCACGAAGGACGCCGGGCTTGATGTGTATGGCATGATCAAGGGCATTCAGCCGATCTGCTTCGAGAACGCCTGCTGGGCTTACACCGTGGGCGCGGCGATCGCGATCAAAAAGGGCTGCAGAAAGGCGGCGGATGCGGCGGCTGCGATCGGCGAGGGGCTTCAGGCATTCTGCATCCCCGGCTCCGTTGCGGACACCCGCAAGGTAGGTCTCGGCCATGGAAACCTCGGCAAGATGCTTTTAGAGGAGGAGACCGAGTGCTTCGCATTCCTCGCGGGCCACGAGTCCTTCGCGGCGGCTGAGGGCGCGATCGGAATCGCGGAGAAGGCAAACAAGGTTCGCCAGAAACCGCTGCGCGTGATCCTTAACGGTCTCGGAAAGGACGCCGCACAGATCATCTCCCGCATCAACGGCTTTACCTTTGTGGAGACGCAGTATGACCCGTACACCAACGAGGTGAAAGAGGTTTCGCGCAAGTCCTATTCCGAGGGCCTTCGCGCCAGGGTAAACTGCTACGGCGCAAACAGCGTTCCCGAGGGCGTTGCGATCATGTGGAAGGAGAACGTTGACGTCTCCATCACCGGAAACTCCACCAACCCGACCCGCTTCCAGCATCCGGTGGCAGGCACCTATAAGAAGGAGCGCCTTGAAGCAGGCAAAAAGTACTTCTCCGTGGCTTCCGGCGGCGGTACCGGACGTACCCTGCACCCGGACAACATGGCGGCAGGCCCGGCTTCCTACGGTATGACCGATACCCTGGGCCGCATGCACTCCGACGCGCAGTTTGCGGGTTCTTCTTCCGTTCCGGCTCACGTTGAGATGATGGGCTTGATCGGCGCGGGCAACAACCCGATGGTCGGAATGACCGTGGCGGTTGCGGTGAGCGTAGAGGAAGCGGCAAAAGAGGGCAGGTTCTGAGCAGAATTCGTATAAGAATACATAAAGAAGCCGCAGTTTTAAAAGATTGCGGCCTCTTTGTTTATAAAAAGGAGAACAGGGATGAGGAAGAAATTTGCGGCGGCGCTGCTTATCGTCTGCATGATCGGTGCGCTGATCGTGAGCGGATGCTCTGTGAAGAGCGGCGGTACGCCGTCCGCATCCGAGAGCGGGAGCCCCGCGGAAGCGAAGGGAGCTTCCCGGACCCCAGAGCCTGTCTTTGAGAGCGGAGAGCTCGTCTATCGGGGCAGCATGAGTCTTCAGTATGCCGAGAATTTTGCGGTGGACTACTATGAGGGCGGATATACGATGCTCACGACGAAGCTGGACGGGGCGAGATTTCTGCTCGTCCCGGAGGACAAAGCAGTTCCGAAGGACTTAAGCGAGGGGATTGTGGTCTTAAAGCGGCCTTTAAAGGACATTTACCTGGTTGCGTCCGCTGTCATGGATATGTTCTGCGAGCTTCACGCGCTCGACGCGGTCACATTTTCGGGCCAGAAAGAAGAGGGCTGGTACATCGAGGCTGCTGCCGCCGCGATGAAAAACGGGGAGCTTCTTTACGCGGGCAAATATGACAAGCCGGATTATGAGCTGCTCGTCTCGAAAAACTGCGGGCTTGCGATTGAAAATAAGATGATCGCCCATTCGCCGGAGGTGCTGGAAAAGCTTGCGGACTTCGGGATTCCCGCCATGATCGAGTATTCCAGCTATGAGCCGCATCCGCTTGGAAGGGTGGAGTGGGTCAGATTTTTCGGGGCCCTGCTCGGAAAAGAGGAGGAGGCCGACAGGATTTATCAGGAGCAGGCGGCGATCTTAGACGAGGTGAGGGCGGATCAGAAGACGGATAAGACGGTCGCATTCTTCTTTATCACCTCAAACGGTCTGGTGCAGGTGCGGCAGTCCTCCGACTATGTGCCGAAGATGATCGAGCTTGCGGGCGGGAGATACATTCCCCAAAATCTCGGCGATCCGGAGACAAAGCGTTCTGTCGTGAATATTCAGGTGGAGGAGTTTTATAACGGTGCAAAGGATGCGGATTTTCTGATCTATAACAGCTCCATTGACGGCGGAGTCTTAAGTAAGAAGCAGCTTCTTGATAAATGCGCCTTTCTGGCGGATTTTAAGGCAGTGAAGGAGGATAATGTCTGGTGCACGACGAATGATATGTACCAGCAGTCCTTGTCGGTCGGCTATCTTATGCGTGATATTCACGCCATGCTGACGGGAGGAGAGGAAGATCAGATGCGCTATCTCTTCCGTTTACACTAAAAGGCGGGGTTTATATGCGGTATGGGTTTACGACGGGAAGCTGCGCGGCGGCGGCGGCGAAGGCGGCGGCGTACATGCTTTTAACGGGGAAAGAAAAAACTGAGATCACGATCGGGACGCCCGGCGGGATTTTGTATACCGCGCGCCTTTCCGATATCAAACGCTCCGGGCAGGCGGTGAGCTGCGCGGTAAAAAAGGACGGCGGCGATGACCCGGATATAACGACAGGGGCGCTGATCTGTGCAACGGTCTCCTACGGGGAGGACGCGGGACAGGAGATAGAGATCGACGGCGGGGCGGGAGTGGGCAGAGTCACGAAGCCGGGTCTCGACCAGCCGGTGGGAAGCGCCGCGATCAACCGCGTTCCGAGAGAGATGATCGAAAGGGAAGTGAGGCAGGTCTGCTGTCTCGCGGATTACAGGGGGAGCTTAAAGGTCGAGATTTCCGTGCCGGACGGCGAGCGGCTTGCCCAGGCGACGTTTAACCCACGGCTTGGGATCGTGGGCGGCATCTCCATCCTGGGGACGAGCGGGATTGTCGAGCCGATGAGCAGTCAGGCGCTCCTCGACACGATCCGGGTGGAGCTAAAGCAGAAAAAGGCGCAGGGCTTTGACCGCGTCGTGGTCTCACCGGGGAATTACGGTCTTGATTTCATGAAGAAAACGTACGGCTATGATCTCAACGAAAGCGTGAAATGCAGCAATTTCATCGGAGACACCATCGACATGGCTGTGGAGCTTAAGTTTCGGAAAATGCTCCTTACCGGACATATCGGGAAACTGATCAAGGTGGCGGGCGGCATTATGAATACCCATTCCAGGGAGGCGGACTGCCGAATGGAGCTTTTGGCGGCGTTTTCCTTAAGAGAGGGGGTTAGGGAAGACCTGCTCCGCAGAATATTGGACTGCGTCACCACAGAAGAAGCGGTCAGGGTCTTGAGTGAAAGCGGGAAGCTGCAGCCCGTTATGGACAGGATCGCCGGGAGTATTTGCTACTACGCAAAAAACCGCGCAGGGGGAAGGCTTCAGGTGGATTGTATTTTGTATACAAATGAATTCGGAGAACTTGCGAGAAGCAGAGGTGTGAAGGAATGGTTTACGAGGCACGATTGAGCATGATCAGCTTTACGGAAAACGGAATGCGGCTTGCGGCAAGGCTCGCGCGCCTTTTAGGCGAAGATAACTGTTCGCTCTTTACCAGGTGTTCCGCTTACAAAAGAGCGGGGCAGGCAGACATGGTGAAATTTGTCGATGCGCGCATAGGGGAATGGGCGGGTGAGCAGATGGAGAGCGGGAATGCCCTGATCTTTATCGGGGCGTGCGGGATCGCGGTCAGGGCGGTCGCCCCGAACCTTACGGACAAGCTGCATGATGTCCCGGTGCTCGTGATCGATGAGAAGGGGCAGTATGTGATCCCGATCTTGTCCGGGCACATGGGCGGCGCGAATGAGCTTTCCGTCCGGATCGCGGAGAGAATCGGGGCGGAGCCGGTCATCACCACCGCGACCGACTTAAACCGCAGGTTTGCGGTCGATCTGTTCGCAAAGAAGAATGATCTTTCTGTTGTGAATAAGGACGGGATCGCGAAGGTCTCCTCAAAGGTTCTGTCCGGGCAGGAGATCAGCGTGTCGGTGGAGACGGGACATCTTGAGAATCCGTCTCATCCGCCGGAAGGTGTCCGTATCGTGCTTTATCCGCCCGCGTGTCCGGTCGATGTTGTCGTGAGCTCTGAGGCGGGACAGTTTGATGCGGCCATTCTCCTTAAGCCGAGGGAGTATGTGATCGGGATGGGCTGTAAAAAAGGCAAGGAAGCAGAAAAAATTGAGGATTTTATCGCGAAAACCATGGGGGAGATCGGGATTTCCTGTATGCAGATCTACGCATTGGCGTCGATCGATGTAAAGCGTGAGGAGCAGGGGCTTCTCTCGTGGAGCAGAACAAGGAGGATCCCGTTTCTCACATACACGGCAAAGGAGCTTGGCGAGGTTCAGGGAACGTTTAAGCGGTCGGATTTTGTTAAGGAGCAGGTCGGAGTCGACAATGTGTGCGAGCGGGCGGCGTTAAAGGCGAGCGGGCCGGCCGGGAAGCTCGTGTATGAAAAGCGCGCGGCGGACGGGATGACGATCGCGGTCGCAAGGCGGGAATGGAGCGTGAGATTTGATGAAGCGTAAAGCAGAGGGGAGCGGGGGTGAGATCCTGCTCTTTGCGGGGACAACAGAGGGAAGGAATCTGTCCGAATGTCTTGCGGCGTCCGGGATCGAGCACACACTCTGCGTCGCGACAGAGTACGGGGAGATCGTGCTGCGGGAGCATCCGCTTGTCAGGGTACGCCGGGGGAGAATGGACCGGGAAGAGATCAGGGAATTGATCGTAAGCGGAAGCTTTGGGGCGGTCGTGGACGCCACGCACCCCTACGCGGAGGCGGTCACGGAGAACATCAACTCGGCAATGCGCGGGCTGCGCATTCCGTATCTGCGCCTGAAGCGCGAACAGGCCGACGAGATCGCGGGAGGAAACGTGAGATATTTTGATACGAATGAGGCATGCGCGAGGGCGTTGGAGGAGACGGAGGGGAACATTTTACTCACGACCGGAAGTAAGGAGCTTTCGGCGTATTGCGGCCTTGAGAGCGTAAGAAAAAGGCTTTTTGTCAGAGTGCTCCCGGGGCCGGAGAGCATTTCTGCCTGTATGGAACACGGGATTGTGGGAAAGCAGATCATCGCCATGCAGGGGCCGTTCACCGGGGAGATGAATGAGGCGCTGATCCGCCAGTACCAGGTCTCCTGCCTTGTCACGAAGCAGAGCGGGATATTAGGAGGCTACCCGCAAAAGCTTGAGGCGGCAAAAAACGCGGGGATTCCGGTATTTGTCATCGGGCATTTAAAGGAGGAGGAGGGGTACTCTTACGCGGAGATATGCGCTGAGCTTAAAAAAATCTGCGGCAAGAATGTGCGGACAAATGGAAAGCTTCAGATCATTCTTGCCGGTATCGGCATGGGTGGAAAAGACAGCCTGACGAAAGAGGTGCGGGAGACGATCGCGCAGGCGGATATCCTGCTCGGTGCGGAGAGGATGATAAAGCCGTATCAGCCGAGGCTCGAAAAACGGCCGTTTTACCTGGCGGAGCAGATCATTCCCTACTTAAGGGAGGTGCAGGAGAAAAATCTGTTTGAAAAGAGCGTGAGAGCTGTCATCCTTTTCTCCGGCGACACCGGCTTTTACAGCGGCTGTCAGTCTGTTTACGACGCTTTGACCGGGGCGGTGAGGACGGGGGAGCTTAGGGCGTCCGTCCGCGTGATGCCGGGGATTTCCTCCGTTTCGTATCTGGCGGCACGAATCGGCGAGAGCTATCACGATGCCGCTGTATACAGTATACATGGAAAGAAGCTGCCAAATCTTACGCGCAGGCTGGCATCGGAGCCGAGGAGTTTTCTGCTCATGTCGGGCGTGGAGGATGTGAACCGGCTTGGGACTGCGCTTCTTAAGGCAGGTCTGACTGAATGCGAGGTCGTGGCGGGATATCAGCTCTCCTACAAAGACGAGGAGATCATGAGGCTTGATCCCAGGGAGTGCGCCGCGCTTAAGAAGGAGGGCCTTTATACCTGTTTTGTCAGGAACCGGGGCGCTGTGAGAAGGAGGCTGACGCACGGGATTTCAGACGGAGAATTTATCAGGGATCAGGTTCCGATGACGAAGGAGGAGGTGAGGGAGGTTAGCATATGCAAACTGAGACTGCGCCGCGGCGCCGTGGTTTACGACATCGGAAGCGGCACAGGCTCCGTGGCGGTCGAGATTGCGGGACTTTCGGATGACATACAGGTCTATGCCGTTGAGCAGAGGGGCGAGGCGGCTTGCCTGATCAGGAAGAACAGTGCGAAATTCGGACTTGAGAATGTAAGCGTGGTGGAGGCAAAGGCGCCTGAGGGACTTGCCGGTCTGCCGAGAGCCACCCATGCCTTTCTCGGCGGAACCGGGGGGAATTTAAAAGCGATCCTCGACGCGCTTTATCAGATCAATCCGAATATGAGAGTAGTCATGAATGCCGTCACCCTGGAAACACTCTGCGAGATGAAGGAGGCGTTATCTCTGTATCCGACAGAAAATGAGGAGATCGTGCAGATTCAGGCAAGCAGGGCAAAGAGCGCGGGGCAGTATCATCTGATGCAGGCGGAAAATCCGGTGTGGATCTGCGCCTTTGATCTGCGCGGACACTGATCGCGGTATAAAGGCTGTCGCGGTCGTGGAACCGGCGGCAGCCTTTCGATCATACCTTCTGATGCTTTGCGACATAGACGGGGAAGGAATCATTCCCTTTCAGTTCCTTGCCCGCTGTGATCGTGACATTCTTGTCGGTGACAACATATTCCACGCAGGCGTCCGGCTCGATCACCGTCCCCTGCATCAGCACACAGTTTTTGACCTTTGCGCCCTTTCCGACTCTGACGCCGCGGAACAGGATGCTGTTTGTGATCTCGCCCTCGATGACGCAGCCGTCGGCAACCATGACATTTTTGGCGGTCGCGCCGTTTATGTAGCGGGTCGGAGTGTCATCGCGGATCTTCGTGTAGATCGGGGAGGCCTCATTGAACAGCGCGTCCACGTTCTCGTCCTGAAGCATCTTCATATTTTCCTCGAAATAGCTCTTCATGTCGTTTATCCGGGCCACATAGCCGTCATAGCGGAATGCGCGCACATTCAGGGTTTTTAAGTTCGGAGCGAGGATATCGCGCTCAAAATAGGAGTAGCCGCGGACAAAGGCCTCGCTTATCTCCTCGATCAGAGACTCGCGCTCGGTAATGTAGATGTTCATGGACAGGTTCTGTATGCCCCCTGCCTTTGAGTTGATATTGATACCCGTCACACGATCCTCATCTAAATCGAGGGTGTAGTACATCTCCTTGCCCATATACAGGCCATCCGTCAAACTCTCCGGGAGCGGTTGGCGGGTGTAGGCGATGGTCACGTCGGCCCCGCTCGCCATGTGCGCCTCAAGCATCGCCTTAAAGTCAAAGTTTACGGCGAGGTTGGTGTCCGCCATCACAACGTATTTTTCCTTCTGTTCCTTTAAAAAGTCAAGGATGCTGGCAAGCGCCTCGACGCGGCCGGTGTACACCTTGACGGTCTTCTCCGCGTAGGGAGGAACCATATTGAGACCGCCGTTTTTGCGGCTTAGATCCCACTCGCGCCCGCTGCCTAAATGGTCCATGAGAGAATGGTAATTCTTGCGGACGATCACAGATACGTTGTCAATCCCGCAGTTTACCATGCTGGACAGGATGAAATCCACCAGACGGTAACGGCTGGCGAAGGGGATCGACGCCATCAACCGCTCGCCCACCAACTCCGGGACTGTGGAGTCATAGCTGTTCGGAAAAAGAATACCCAGCGCGTTTGCATTGAAATTTACCATTGCTCCTCACCGCCTTTCACATCTTCGTTCACCATCGCGTTCGGACCGATCTTTGCGCCTGCGCCGATCCTGATGCCGGGCCCGATTGTCGCCACGCCCTTTTCGTCTCCCGAGGGCATAGCGCCCACCACGGCGTTCTCACCGATGGTGACGCGCTCCGCCACGATGCAGTGCCTCACGACCGCGCCGGCCTTTACGGTGCTTCCGCCCATGATCACGGCGTCCTCCACGACGGCGCCCGCTTCGACCCTGACGCCTGAAAAGAGGACGGAGTGCTTTACGTTCCCGTCAATGCGGCAGCCGTCGGTGATCATGGCATCCTCCACCACGGCGTCCGCGCTGATCTTATGTCCGGTCATACCGCTGTTGCGGCTGTAAATCTTCCAGTCGCTGTCAAACAGATTGATGCCGCTGTGCTCCGGGTCAAGCACCTCCATGTTCGCCTCCCAGAGAGAGGAGATCGTCCCCACATCCTTCCAGTAACCGTTAAAGTGGTAGGCGTACATATCGCGCCCGTCGCGCAGCAGGTTCGGGATGATGTTGTTGCCGAAGTCATTTTCTGAGTTCGGATCCGCCTCGTCCTCGATCAGGTATTTGCGGAGGATGTCCCAGTTGAAGATGTAGATCCCCATGGAAGCAAGGTTGGACTTCGGCTCCTTCGGTTTTTCCTGGAACTCGGTGATCCTGTCGTTTTCGTCGGTGACCATCAGGCCGAAGCGGGAAGCCTCGTCCCACGGCACCTCCATGACGGCGACGGAGAATTCCGCGTTCTTCTCCTTGTGGAAGCGCAGAAAATCACTGTAATCCTGCTTGCAGATCTGGTCGCCCGAGAGTATGATGACGTACTGCGGGTTGTAGCGCTCGATGAAGGAGATATTCTGGTAGATTGCGTTTGCCGTGCCGCGGTACCAGTCGGAGCCGCTTGCCTGCTGATAGGGCGGCAGCACATGGACGCCGCCGTAGAGCCTGTCCAGATCCCAGGGCTGTCCGTTGCCGATATATTCGTTGAGAACTAACGGCTGATACTGGGTCAGAATGCCAACGGTATCAATCCCTGAGTTGACACAGTTGGAGAGCGGGAAATCAATGATACGATATTTGCCGCCGAAAGGAACTGCCGGTTTTGCCAGCTTCTGGGTGAGGGCGTAGAGACGCGAGCCCTGGCCGCCGGCAAGAAGCATGGCGATCATTTCTTTTGCCATAATAAACTTCCCCCTGTTTTTATACTTATGTTAAAATTGTACCATAAAAAGTAAATTTACAACAGATGTTTTGTGAAAAATAATGTATAAAAAACAGAGGGAATTTTTGGTAACTATTATTGAGAAACCGTAACTGTGAGGGTACTGAACAGTTACGAGAGAGCTGCTATGTCAGCCGTCATAATGATAGCTGTCTAAGAGCCGGTTCTTCATACGCCACAGCGCGTCCGAGAGATCCACATGGACCGTGTGCGGGAATTCCAGGCGCAGGGATTCCTCCCACAGGGTGGAGAGCTCTTTTTTGCAGTATTCCCGGATATCCATGACTTTCGGGGACTCATAGACGCAGTTTCCGCCTCTGAAGACAGGAACGAGCATCTCCCGCATGGTGTAGCTGCCCGGGGCGAGGTGGGTCTTTTTCCAGGTCTCGATGGGATCGAAGAGCAGGAGGGAGTTTTCAGTGTCGTATGTCTCGTCGACAAGGCAGATCAGATCGGCGATGATTTTTCCGCTTTCCTTATCATAGATCCGGCGGATCGTCTTATTGCCCGGATTGGTGATCTTCTCCGCATTCTCCGAGAGCTTGATCTTCGGAATGAAGTCGCCTGTCTTCCTGTCGCGGATCGCGGCGAGCTTGTACACGCCGCCGAAGGAGGGAGCGTCCTTTGAGGTGATCATGTGGGTGCCGACGCCCCAGGAATTGATCGCCGCGCCCTGCTGCTTTAAGGAGCTGATCAGGTTCTCATCGAGGTCGTTTGAGGCGGAGATGATGGCGTCCGAAAATCCGGCGGCGTCAAGCATCTTCTTTGCTTTCTTGGAAAGGTAGGCGAGATCGCCGCTGTCTAAGCGGATACCGTAGAAGGTCAGCGGAATGCCCGCCTCTCTCATTTCCGTAAACACCCGGATGGCGTTTGGGACGCCGGAGTTTAAGGTGTCGTAGGTATCGACTAAGAGGATGCAGGCAGTCGGGTAGAGCTTTGCGTAGGTGCGGAAGGCGGTCAGCTCATCCGGGAAGCTCATGATCCAGCTATGGGCGTGTGTGCCCTTGACTGGAACGTCAAACAGCTTGCCGCAGAGCACGTTCGAGGTGCCGACACAGCCGCCGATCATCGCGGCCCGCGCGCCGTAGATGCCGGCGTCCGGCCCCTGCGCCCGCCTCAAACCGAATTCCATGACTCCGTCGCCCTGCGCCGCGTAGACGACCCGTGACGCCTTGGTGGCGATCAGCGACTGATGGTTGATGATATTTAAGAGCGCCGTCTCAATGAGCTGCGCCTCCATGATGGGCGCGATGACCTTGACGAGCGGCTCGCGCGGGAAGATCACGCTTCCCTCCGGGACTGCCCAGATGTCGCCCGTGAAGCGGAAATCTCCCAGATACTTAAGGAAGTCTTCCCCAAATAATCCTGTCGAGCGCAGGTAGGCGACGTCCTCCTCATCAAAATGCAGGTTTTTCACATAATCGATCACCTGGGCGAGACCCGCGCAGACGGCGTAGCCGCCTCCCGCCGGATTGTTCCGGTAAAATGCGTCGAAGATAACGGTTTCGTTGGCGTCCTTCTCTTTAAAGTATCCCTGCATCATCGTCAGCTCGTAGAGGTCGGTCAGTAGAGTCAGGTTTCGTTCGCTCATGGCGCTTCCTCCTTATTGGTGGATTGGAAATTCTGATGCTGTCATCATATCATTATTAAAATGAAAAAACAACCCGGAAAGACAATATCGCTATCGTCACCGGGGCTGTCTTCCGGTACCTTGCGGCTGATACTGCCCAGCTGTGAGGGAGCGTTATGTAAACCATACTGTGAGGGAGACCGGTGAATGCTTTTTTGAACTTGTGAAAAAAAGCATTACATCCGGCGACCGAACAAAAGCGGAAACCCCGCCCGCGACCGAACAAACGTGAATTCGCCGCCGGCGACCGAACAAAAGCGTGAAACTCAAGCGCCTGACGGGATTGACAAAAAAATAACAACTTGACATTTCCTGATTCTCTCAATATAATCAGAAAAGATTAGCGCCCAGGCTGCAGACGGGACAAACCAGAATGGAGGAAGAAAAGTCATGTACGAGAAAGTACCTGCCGATCTCAATTTCGTAGAGCGCGAGAAGAAGGTGGAAAAGTTCTGGGACGATAACCACATCTTCCAAAAGAGCATGGATTCCAGGAAGGAGGGTCCGACCTACACATTCTACGACGGGCCGCCCACCGCGAACGGAAAGCCCCATATCGGCCATGTTCTGACCCGCGTTATCAAGGACATGATCCCGCGGTACCGCACCATGAAAGGTTACATGGTGCCGCGCAAAGCAGGCTGGGACACCCACGGGCTTCCGGTGGAGCTTGAGGTCGAGAAGATGCTCGGCTTAGACGGCAAGGAGCAGATCGAGCAGTACGGGCTCGAGCCGTTTATCGGGCACTGCAAGGAGAGCGTGTGGAAGTACAAGGGTATGTGGGAAGATTTCTCCGCCACCGTCGGCTTCTGGGCGGATATGGAGCACCCTTACGTCACCTACCACAACGACTTCATCGAGTCCGAGTGGTGGGCATTAAAGCAGATCTGGGAGAAGGGGCTGCTCTACAAGGGTTTTAAGATCGTCCCCTACTGTCCGCGCTGCGGGACCCCGCTTTCCTCCCACGAGGTGGCGCAGGGCTACAAGGACGTGAAAGAGCGCTCCGCCATCGCCCGCTTCAAGGTAAAGGGCGAGGACGCCTACATTCTGGCATGGACAACTACGCCGTGGACGCTCCCGTCAAACGTGGCGCTCTGCGTAAACCCGGACGAGGCGTATGTAAAGGTAAAAAACGGCGATTACACCTACTATCTGGCGGAGGCGCTCTGTGAGACGGTTCTTGAGGGGGACTATACCGTCCTTGAGCGATTTAAAGGCAAAGACCTCGAGTATAAGGAGTACGAGCCCCTCTTTGACTATGCCGTTCAAATTTGTGAGAAGCAGAAGAAAAAGGCGTTTTATGTCGTATGCGACCCCTATGTCACGCTGACCGACGGCACCGGCGTCGTGCACATCGCGCCGGCGTTCGGCGAGGACGACTCCAAGGTCGGAAGAAGATACGATCTTCCCTTTGTGCAGCTCGTTGACGCCAGGGGCGAGATGACAGGCGAGACCCCCTGGGCGGGAACCTTTGTGAAGAAAGCGGATCCGCTTGTGTTAAAGGCGCTCGACGAGAAGGGACTTTTATTCTCCGCGCCGAATTTTGAGCACAGCTATCCGCACTGCTGGCGGTGCGACACCCCGCTCATCTACTATGCGCGTGAATCCTGGTTTATCAAGATGACCGCGGTGAAGGACGACTTGATCCGCAACAACAATACCATCAACTGGATTCCCGAGAGCATCGGCAAGGGCCGCTTCGGGGACTGGCTGGAGAATGTCCAGGACTGGGGCGTGAGCCGCAACCGCTACTGGGGCACCCCCTTAAATATCTGGGAGTGCGAGTGCGGGAAGCAGCACTGTGTCGGAAGCATTGAGGAACTCAAAAAAATGTCTCCCGACTGCCCCGATGATATCGAGCTTCACCGCCCGTTCATCGACAACGTGACCATCACCTGCCCGGAGTGCGGCAGGCAGATGAAGCGCGTCCCCGAGGTGATCGACTGCTGGTTCGACTCAGGCTCCATGCCGTTTGCGCAGCATCACTATCCGTTTGAGAACAAAGAATTATTTGAGCAGCAGTTCCCGGCCGATTTCATCTCCGAGGCGGTGGATCAGACGAGAGGATGGTTTTACTCCCTGCTTGCGATCTCCACGCTGATCTTTAACAGGGCGCCCTATAAAAATGTCATCGTGCTGGGCCATGTGCAGGACGAAAACGGGCAGAAGATGAGTAAATCCAAGGGCAACGCGGTAGACCCGTTTGAGGCGCTGGCCACTTACGGCGCGGACGCGATCCGCTGGTACTTCTACATCAACAGCGCCCCGTGGCTTCCGAACCGCTTCCACGGAAAAGCCGTAGAGGAGGGCCAGCGAAAGTTCATGGGAACGCTCTGGAATACCTACGCATTTTTTGTGCTGTACGCGAATATTGATGATTTTGACGCGACAAAGCATTCGCTTGAGTACGATAAGCTCACGGTGATGGATCGGTGGATCCTGTCCAAGATGAATTCCATGGTGAAGGCGGTCGATGAGAATCTGGCGAATTACCGGATTCCCGAGGCGGCGAGAGCGCTCCAGGAGTTCGTGGACGACTTGAGCAACTGGTATGTGCGCAGGAGCCGCGAGCGCTTCTGGGCGAAGGGCATGGAGCAGGATAAGGTGAATGCCTACATGACACTCTACACCGCCCTGGTGACTGTGGCGAAGGCGGCGGCTCCGATGATCCCGTTCATGACCGAGGAAATTTACCAGAATCTGGTAAGAAGCATCGACAGGAACGCGCCCGAGAGCGTACACCTCTGCGACTTCCCGCCGGTGGATGAGTTGCACATTGACAGGCAGCTCGAGGCGGACATGGATGAGGTGTTAAAGGTAGTCGTGCTCGGCCGCGCCGCAAGAAATACGGCAAACTTAAAGAACCGCCAGCCGATCGGAAAGATGTATGTGAAGGCGGATCATGACCTGTCCGACTTCTACATCGAGATCATCGAGGATGAGCTCAATGTAAAGAGCGTGGAGTTCGTGGAGGACGTGAGAAACTTCACCTCCTACAGCTTTAAGCCACAGCTAAAGACCGTGGGGCCGAAGTACGGCAGACAGCTTAACAATATCCGCAGGGCGCTTTCCGAGGTGGACGGCAACGCCGCCATGGACACCTTAAAGGCGGAGGGCGCACTAACGTTTGACTTTGACGGCGAGACCGTTGTGCTTAAGGAGGAAGACCTGCTGATCGATATGGCGCAGACGGAAGGCTATGTCTCCGAGAGCGACGGCGATGTGACCGTCGCTCTCGATACCGCGCTCACGCCCGAGCTCATCGAGGAGGGCTTTGTGCGCGAGCTCGTGAGCAAGATCCAGACCATGCGAAAGGAAGCCGGATTTGAAGTCACCGACCATATCAACGTCTATCAGAACGGAAACGATAAGCTTGAAAAGATACTGGAAAAATATGCTGACACCATAAAGCGGGAGGTGCTTGCCGAGCATATTTTCCTTAAGGAAACGGCAGGCTTCAAAAAAGAGTGGAATATCAACGGCGAGAATGGAACGTTAGGCGTAGAGAAGACGAAGGACCGCGGTTAAGCCCGCGGCGGATGAGGAGGAAGAGCTGGTATGAAAACAGAGACAAAGATGGGGTTTGACAGGGAGACATTTAAAAAGAGCGTTGTCTACAACGTGAAGAGCCTGTTCCGCAGGACGATCGACGAGGCCACGCCCGCGCAGGTGTTCCAGGCAGTCTCCTACGCGGTGAAGGACGTCATCATCGACGAGTGGATCGCGACCCACAAGGAGTATGAGAAGAAGGACGTAAAGACCGTGTACTACCTGTCCATGGAATTTCTGATGGGCCGCGCCCTCGGCAACAATATCATCAACATCATGGCGCGCGATGAGGTGAAGGAGGTCTTAGATGAGCTCGGCTTTAACTTAAATCTGATCGAGGATCAGGAGCCCGACGCGGCGCTCGGAAACGGCGGTCTCGGCCGTCTGGCGGCCTGCTTTTTAGACTCGCTCGCAACGCTCGGCTATCCCGCGTACGGCTGCGGTATCCGCTACCATTACGGGATGTTCAAGCAGAAGATCGAGAATGGCTATCAGATCGAGATCCCGGACGACTGGTTAAAGGACGGCAACCCCTTTGAGGTGCGCCGCCCCGAGTATGCGACCGAGGTAAAATTTGGCGGCTATGTCAAGACTGTCTGGGAGAACGGGAGAGAGAAATTCACCCAGGAGGGCTACCAGTCCGTGATGGCGGTTCCCTACGACCTCCCGATCGTGGGCTACGGCAACAATGTGGTGAACACCTTAAGGATCTGGGACGCGCAGCCGATCAACACCTTCAACTTAGACTCCTTCGACAAGGGCGACTACCAGAAGGCGGTGGAGCAGGAGAACCTGGCAAAGACCATCTGCGATGTGCTCTACCCCAACGACAACCACTATGCCGGAAAGGAGCTGCGCTTAAAGCAGCAGTACTTCTTCATCTCCGCAAGCGTGCAGCGCGCGGTTGCAAAGTACATGGAGAAGCACGACGATATCCGGAAGTTTTATGAGAAGAATGTATTTCAGTTAAACGATACCCACCCGACCGTCGCCGTCGCGGAGCTTATGCGCATTCTGCTCGACGAGTACGGCCTTGAGTGGGATGAGGCGTGGGAGGTCACTACGAAGACCTGTGCCTACACCAACCACACCATCATGGCGGAGGCGCTCGAGAAGTGGCCGATTGAGCTTTTCTCAAGGCTCCTGCCGCGCATCTACCAGATTGTGGAGGAGATCAACCGCCGCTTCCTTGAAAGGATCAAGCAGATGTATCCGGGCAATCAGGATAAGATCGCAAAGATGGCGATCATCTACGACGGTCAGGTGAAGATGGCGCACATGGCGATCGTGGGCAGCTTCTCCGTAAACGGCGTGGCAAGACTTCACACGGACATCTTAAAGAATCAGGAGTTAAAGGACTTCTACCAGATGATGCCGGAGAAATTCAATAACAAGACAAACGGCATCACCCAGAGACGTTTCCTCCTGCACGCAAATCCGCTTCTCGCGGACTGGGTGACGTCAAAGATCGGAGACGCGTGGATCACCGACCTGTCCGCGATCAGTAAGTTAAAGCTGTATGCGGATGATGAGAAGTGTCTGCACGAGTTTATGAACATCAAGTATCAGAACAAGGTGCGCCTTGCGAAATACATCAAGGAGCATAACGGGATCGACGTCGACCCGCACTCCATCTTTGACGTGCAGGTAAAGCGGCTCCATGAATACAAGCGCCAGCTCATGAACATCCTCCATGTGATGTACCTGTACAATCAGCTCAAGGATAACCCGAATCTCGACATCGTGCCAAGAACCTTTATCTTCGGGGCAAAGGCGGCGGCAGGCTACAAGCGCGCAAAGCTGACGATCAAGCTGATCAATTCCGTGGCGGACGTGATCAACAATGACAAGTCCATAAACGGCAAGATCAAGGTCGTATTCATCGAGGACTACCGGGTATCCAACGCCGAGATCATCTTTGCGGCAGCCGATGTGAGCGAGCAGATATCCACCGCGAGCAAGGAAGCATCCGGCACCGGAAACATGAAATTCATGTTAAACGGCGCGCTGACGATCGGCACCATGGACGGCGCCAATGTGGAGATCGTGGAGGAGGTCGGCGAGGAGAATGCCTTTATCTTCGGCACATCCTCCGATGAGATCATCCGCATGGAGCATGACAGAAGCTATGATCCGATGCAGATCTTCAACAGCGACCAGGATATCCGCCGTGTGCTGATGCAGCTCATCAACGGCTATTACTCCCCGGAGGACCCGGAGCTGTTCCGCGATATTTACAACTCGCTGCTCAACACCTTGAGCAGCGACCGCGCCGACACCTACTTTATCCTGAAGGACTTCCGCATGTACGCGGATGCCCAGAAGCGTGTCGACGAGGCGTACCGCGATCAGAAGTGGTGGGCGAAGGCGGCAATGTTAAACACCGCCTGCAGCGGAAAGTTCAGCTCCGACCGCACCATCGAGGAGTATGTAAAGGACATCTGGCACTTGAAAAAGGTAAAAGTGGACCCGTAAAGAGCGAATAAACGGGAAAATCCCTCCATAGACTTTTACAGTCGGGAGGGATTTTTCTATGCGGAAAGGGCTGGTTTTTGGGATTCTGTTAGTTCTGGCGACATGGGCGCTCTCTCTTGTGTGCATGCGGGCGGCCGGACAGGCCATATCGGAGAGTGGAGAAAGCGGGCGGGAAAGCGTAAAGGAAGAGAGCGAAAGCCGGGGGGAAGAAGAGAAAACGGCAGAGGAAACGACTGTGGAGGCGGCAGCCGCCCCGGCGTCCGCCCGGAAGATCAGGATCGAACGTGACGGCGTCAAGACATTCATGGAGCTTGAGGACTACCTTGCGGGCGTCATGGTGTGCCAGATCGACGCGGACTGTCATATGGAAGCGCTCAAATGCCAGGCGGTGATCGCGAGGACCTACATTTACCGCATCATGGACGGGCGGAGCGAGACCAGCGAGGAGGAGCTTGACCTCGACTATCTGGGGGCGGAGAGCGGAGCATCCCGCGGCGTGAGCGGGATGACATTAGATGAAAAAGAGCGGCTTGCTCTGCGCCTTGAGCGCTGTCTTGAGGCGGCGCGGGAGACTTCCGGCGTTGTTATGAAATATGAGGGCCGCCTCATTCTGCCGATGTTTCACGCGGTCAGCGCCGGGCGCACAAGGAAGGGGGAGGCGGATTATCCTTACCTTGCCCCGGTCGAGAGTAAGTGGGACACACAGAGAGAGGATTATATGCAGGAGTTCTCCTGGAGCAGGGCGGAGTTTGCCCGGCTGATAAGTGGGATCCCCGACGCAGCCCCCGTCTCGCCGGATCAGGTGCCGGATGAGATTCAGACGGTAAAAAAGGATGATTCCGGCTATGTGCTCCAGATTAAGATCGGCGCGAAGACCTACAGCGGCGAAGAGGTGCAGTATGCCCTTTCGCTGCCGTCCGCCTGCTTCTTTATCGAGGGGGAGGGCGATGAGATCCGCGCCGTGTCAAGAGGGATCGGGCACGGCTACGGCTTGAGTCAGGCGGGCGCCGACGCCATGGCGGCCGAGGGCTGGGGGTATCAGGATATCCTTCAATATTATTATAAAGAAATTTGTTTTATTACTGAATAAGAAAAATCACTTTGGTAAAAATAGTACCGAGGTGATAAACGGTGAAAGAGAAGATCAATCAGATGTTCAAGGACAAATTATTCCTTGTCATGTTGGTGCTGGGCCTGCTGACTATAGTAGCTGCGGCAGGCGTCGTTACGATTCAGAGAGGAAGCGGGAAGGACGAGAATCCATATGTGGATATGAAGGGGCAGGGAGAATTTCTGGCACAGGAGCCGGATACCGATGCGCCGCTCGCGGGAGAGTCCAACGCGTTAGCGTCCGACCAGACGGTGACGGATGAGCAGATGGCGCAGCTTCCGAAAAACACCGATACGGCAGTGAGCGAGGAGACCTATGAGGTCGCGGAAGGCTCTCTGCCCGAGGAGGCACAGGCGGCGGATACCGGAGCGGGCGCAGCCACGCCGTTACTCTTGAACTTCACGGACACGAGCCGCATGGCGTGGCCTGTCCGCGGAAACATCGTGCTCGACTACAACATGGAATCCACCATCTATTTCCCGACCTTAGACCAGTATAAGTGCAATCCGGGACTGGTGATCCAGAGTGAGGTGAGCGCGCCTGTCTATGCCCCGGCGAATGCCCGCGTGACGGAGGCGGGAGCCAATGAGGAGATTGGGAATTACCTGGTGCTCGATCTGGGGAATGATTACTCCGTGACCTGCGGTCAGCTAAAAGAGCTGGCTGCGGTGAAGGGCGAGTACTTAACGAAGGGACAGCTCCTCGGGTATGTGGCGGAGCCGACCAAGTACTACACCGTCGAGGGAAGCAATCTGTACCTCAAAATGCAGCACGGAGAGAAAACCGTAGATCCGTTAGACTACCTGGATTGAGTGCGGGCACAAAAAGAGGCTGTCGAAAAAGGACAGCTTCTTTTTTGTCCGATTGATTTGTGTTTCTTTTTGTGGTAAAATCTTATTAGAAAAACACCTGAAATGGAGGATCGTATGAACATATTATTCTTTCTGACCCCGAAAAGCGAGGTCGCACATATCTGCGAGGAGGATACCCTCCGCCAGGCGTTAGAGAAGATGGAGTTCCACAGATATTCCGCCGTGCCGGTACTGACAAGAGGCGGGAAGTATATGGGGACGATCACGGAGGGCGACCTCCTCTGGGGGATCAAGAACCGGTTTGACTTAAATCTCAAGGAGGCGGAGAGCGTGCCTGTCACCGCCATACCGAGGCGGGCGGACTACCTTCCCGTCAGCGCGGGCGCCGACATGGACAGCCTGATCGACCGCGCCTTAAACCAGAATTTTGTGCCGGTGGTCGATGACAGGGATCTCTTCATCGGCATCATCACCAGAAAGGACATCATCAAATATTTTTATGAGAAGGCGACCGCTTAAATCTTAATTTTCAGGGAAATATTGATGGATTTGATTGGATTTGGTAAAAATATGTTGACGTATTTTCAAAATAGTGATATTATGCTATCACAAGATACTTCCTTTCATGTATTTTGCGGATAAAGAGAGGTCGCCATTCCCTCTTTTATCATACATAAAATGGTTCAATAAAAGTTCCCCACACACATATGGGGGGGACGGGGAAAAAGGAGAGATGAAAAAATGAAAAAGAGGTTACTTGCAGTAGCACTGACCGGTGTGATCGGTGCAAGCATGGTGATTCCGGCGATGGCTGCCACATCAGGTGGAGTAGCGCAGTCCTCAGCAGGTAGCACCGATATCATCGCCGGCGTTATGGTGGATGACGAGGACATGAAGCTCAAGGTTGAGGTTCCGACCACGTTTGCTTTCGTGGTGAACGGTACAGTTGGCACACAGGGCAAAAGCGACGCGATTACTGTGGAGAGCGGTGGTCTTCTGCTCCCGAATGTGAAGGTCAAGGTGGACACGCCGTCTACAGGCGAAGACACTAAAGATGGTACATATCACTTGGAGATCGGTGAGCAGGGCAACTGGAAATTCACCAACTACTCTACCAGAATAAAGAGAGAGAGCGGGGATGAGGGCAAGTTTGATCCGGCAACTGACCGCGTAGGCGTTGCGGTTGACGTATGGGGTGCAGTTCAGAATGAGGGCACTCCGTCTTCCAGAAACTACTGGAATCATGTGGCAACGATCGAGGCAGGCGAAGCGGGCTTCAAGCAGTATACCCTGTCTGTGAAGAGCGATAAGGTAGTAGCTAAGGGTGCGGCAAATTCCGAGATCGGAGCAGAAGAGACAGTGAAGTTTACTACGGCTCAGGATGATGGAACCCTTGCCATGCCTAAGGCGATCCGCGTTCCGGCTCCGGATGCGACGGCCGGCGTAGATAAAGTTACCAAGTATACACTGTCGGGCGCTGAGGCGGATGCTACGTTCGGTGTCGAGGTTGGCGGTGTGAGAGGCAACTACACCCAGGTTGAGGAGTCCGCAAAGGTAGGCACTGTTATCTGGACGATCCAGACTCCGACTACAGAAGCCAAATATAATACTGCTCCGAATCGGCCTTACCAGAACGCAGCTGAGCCTGTATCGCCGTAAGGGATACGGTTTACGAACAAGCATCAGTAAAGGAATGGCAGACAAACTCGGCCCCCTTCGGGGGGCCGAAGGCTTGTTTCAGGCAGATCAGGTATACAGCCTGGTCCGTCTGAAAGAGATCTTCGGATAACAGAGAGAGACGGTTAGAGACATACAGATGTTTGGAGGCAGCATGGAAGAGATAAAAGAAGAGAAGACAAAAGAAAAGAAGAAAAAGAAGGGCGTCGTGCTTGTGGTTCTGTTGATCCTGCTTCTCCTTATCGTGATCGGCGTGTGTCTCGGCATCATTTACAAGATTACGACCACGGAGAGCAAGAGCAGGCTTGCGAGGGATGAGCTGGCGCTCGGCGGTCTTCTCCCGGGAAAGACGCCGGAGGAGATCGGTGAGATCCTGAATGCCAAGATTCAGGAGGGCATGGTTAATATCGGGATCGCGGTGGAGCCTGTCTTTGAGCAGAACGGCAGGAAGGGCAGGATCGGGATTGAGAATATTGAGGCAAACCACTACTCATTCCAGGTCGAGCTTTTCCTCGATGAGACAGGGGAGCGTGTCTATCAGTCAGGGATCATCGACCCGGGCTATTATATCGAATATATCGCTCTGGATAAGATGCTTCAGGCGGGGGATTATCCGGCGACTGCCATATTCACCACCTACTCGCTTGACGAGAGCGAGGACAAGATCGCGGAGGCGAGAGTCCGCCTGAACCTTCATGTGACGGACGGTACATATTATAAATGATAGATGGAAGACGTCGCCTCCTGCTTCTTCTGGCAGCGGCGGTGGTGGCTGTCGGAAGCTTCTTTTTCGGGCTCGGCGTCGGCGGGGTCATTGTAAATCGAGAACTGATCAGCCGCTATCGTGACTCCGGGCTTTCCTGGCGGCAGGAGCTGGCGGCAGGAGAAGATGAGGAGTATGTCCGGTCGCAGAGAGATGAGGCGCTGGCAAGAAATATGCAGTATGTTTCCATAAACCGGGAGCTCTACGTCTCAGGCAAAGAGCGGTCGGCGGAGGCCCGGATTGTTGTAGATGAGAAATCTGAGTACGGCTGCATCGTCTCTGTCATCAGGGACGCTACCGGGGAGACGCTGTATCGTTCCGGGTTCATTGATCCGGGAAAAGGGATCAAAGATATCAGGATCAATAGTTCCTTAAAGAAGGGATATTACCCCTGCACTGCGATGGTTAGCTTTTACGCACAGGAAGATGAGTATGTGGGTGAGATGGCGCTCAAGGTTGTTGTCATTGTCAGGGATTGACAGAGAAGCAAAATCCCTGTTGATTCTGTTGGAAAGGATAGAGAGATGAGCAGAAGACGGATAACGGCGGTAATTCTGTTGTGCATAATGCTTTTCACAACCGGTCAGATTGCCATGGCTCAGACTGACGGCGAGATTCATGGGGCGCCGGGGAACAACAACAGTGGAGGAACATCTGTATACGCGGGAGTTACCGTGGATTATATGGGGCGTGTCCAGTTCCTTGTGGTGGAAAAAAAGAGCGGCGCTCCTATCCCTGGGGTCTCGCTGGAAATCTGGATTCCGAGTCAGAACCGCTATGTGCTCTGCGGTGTGACGGACGAGGACGGAAGTGTCGAGTTCGACGTCGTATATGAGAGCGGCCGTGACGCGGAGATTGGGATTAAGGTGCCCGATAATATTGATTCGCAGACACGGCCTGCGACGCCGACCAATCTGTCCTCTCAAGCGCAGCCGTTCACCCTTCGCGCCAAGGCAGCTTCCTTCTCAATCTTTGGCAAACTGTTACCGACTATTAAAAATGAGGATGTGGTTCGCGGCTCAGTGCTTTACCTTCCGGAAAATACGATTTCCTACCGTTGCTATAAGTGGGGTTACCACCCATACCCGGTCAAGGGGACATTTACCTTGGGGAGATTGTCTGAGGGGTCAACTGTCTTGGGGCAAAGTGCGGAAATAGTGAATGGAGTGCTCACGCTGGAAATTGATCTGCAGCTAGAGCGCAGAGCGATAAATGGCGCCGGAATCGAAGGAACCGGGATCAACAACATCACCGGAAGCGTAGTACAAAAAGATTCATTGGGAAATACGTTGAGTGATTTGCCGGAGCTTTTCCCTGTGGACGATTCCGGAGGGCTTGAGTCAGGAGTGATCCCGAAGACAGGCGTGGAGGGCACGATGCATTATTGGCTCGCGGCGCTGATCTGTTTTTTGATCGCGGGCATGATCCTGTTCCCCATCGGCGTGATCTTCC
>SFNH01000099.1 GCA_004554205.1 Clostridium sp. | reverse complement strand
CTGGATCTGTATGAATGTTCCAAAGTACCTGGAGAACACGGCAGTCCTGTATGATATCCAGCCGCACGATCTGATCGGCGCGGTGGAGAAGAAGGGCAGGTACGACATTCTTGCCGTGATCGAGATCAATCTGGGGAAGGATCCAGTGGAATACAGCGAGGAGCTGCGTCTCCACCGATTACTGGGTACGCTTCTAAGCCCGGGGCTCCGGCCGGAGGAGAAGATGGAGGTTCTTAAAAAGGAATATGGGATCAAGACAACAGACAGGCTCAGAAAGGGGATGCGGCAGATGTGCAATTTGAGTGAAGCAATCGAGGAGCAGGGCATTCGGAGAGGACTTCAGCAAGGACTTGAGCAGGGGCGTCTGGAGGAGCAGGCAAATACGGTGCGCGAGCGGGAACGTGCAGACCGCGCGGAGAGGCAGCTTGCGCAGCTAAAGGCGCTGCTTGAGAAAAAGAATATGATTTAGAGTAGGGGAAGCATCCACTTTTTGAGTGGGTGCTTTTTCTATGTGTGGCTCGCAAAATCATTCACAGCCCCCCCTTACGGTGAGGTTATAGCCGCGACCGGGATGAGCGATATAGCTGAAAACCGTCTGAATCGCTTGCCAGTAAAAGGAAAACATGCTAGAATAAAAAAACATTAGCTGAAAAGAAAAGGGATGATGGGAAAAATGTTAAATTATCAGAAATACAGGAAGAATCCGGTGGTTTTCTATCCGGAGCGGAAGTGGCCGGATAAGGAGATTGAGAAAGCGCCGATCTGGTGCAGCGTTGATCTCAGGGATGGCAATCAGGCTCTGATCGAGCCGATGGTGGTCGAGGAGAAGGTTGAATTCTTCAATATGCTGGTGAAGCTGGGCTTCAAGGAAATCGAGATCGGATTCCCGGCAGCCTCCCAGATTGAATACGATTTCTTAAGGCAGCTTGTGGAACGTAAAATGATTCCCGATGATGTGCGGGTTCAGGTATTAGTACAGTGCCGCGAGCATCTGATCAAACGGACCTTCGAGGCGATTCGGGGCATCAAGAAGGTGGTGATGCACATTTACAACTCCACCTCGACCCTCCAGCGCGATGTCGTATTCCACAAGGACAGAGAGGAGATCAAGCAGATTGCCATTGAGGGCACGGAACTCGTAAAGAAGTACATGGCGGAGTACGATGGCGATCTGATGTTAGAGTACTCCCCGGAGAGCTTCAGCGGCACAGAGCTTGATTTTGCGCTCGACATCTGCACCGCCGTCCAGGATACCTGGGGCATGGCGACGCCCGAGAGACCGATCATCATCAACCTGCCGAATACAGTCGAGATGAACACGCCGAACGTATACGCCGACCAGGTGGAGTGGATGGACCGCCACTTAAAGGATCGCGACAGCATTATCTTAAGTGTGCATCCGCACAACGACCGTGGGACAGGCGTTGCGGCGACGGAGCTCGCGCTGCTTGCCGGCGCAGACCGCGTGGAGGGAACGCTTTTCGGAAACGGCGAGCGCACCGGAAACGTTGACATTTTGACTCTGGCGTACAATATGTTTTCCCAGGGCGTCAACCCTGAACTTGAGATTGACAATATCCGTGAGATCGCGGAGGTCTATGAGCGCTGCACAAAGATGGATATCCATCCTCGCCACCCGTACGCCGGCAAGCTGGTATTTACCGCATTCTCCGGCTCTCATCAGGATGCGATCAACAAGGGTATGCAGGCGCGGGGGGAGCGGAAGGATCCTTACTGGGAGGTTCCGTATCTGCCTATCGACCCATCCGACATCGGCAGGCAGTACGAGCCTATCGTGCGTATCAACAGCCAGTCCGGAAAGGGCGGCGTAGCCTTTGTGATGGATACCTTCTATGGCTTCAAGCTGCCGAAGGGTATGCACAAGGAGTTCGCGGACGTGATTCAGAAGATTTCCGAGCAGCAGGGCGAAGTCGCTCCGGAGCAGATCATGGACGAGTTCAAGCGCTGCTATCTCGACAAGAAGGAGCCGATGCATTTCCGCAAATTGCAGATTACCGACACGGAAGTGGAGGATGGCGTATACGCGACGCTCGCGAAGGTCTCCTACACCGACCACGGTGTGGAAAAGAGCTTCGAGGGCGTAGGAAACGGGCCGATCGACGCGGTACAGCGCGGTCTGGAAGATGCGCTCGGTATCCAGATCAGGGTGTTGGATTACAACGAGCACGCGCTCCGCTCCGGCTCCAACGCGCAGGCGGCTTCCTACATTCACCTGATGGATCAGGCGAGCGGGAGAGTGACTTACGGCGTGGGCATCAGCTCGAATATCACCAGAGCGTCCATACGCGGCATATTCAGCGCGGTGAACCGGTTGTTCTACTCATAAATGATAGATATAGAAAAAAGAGTTCCATTTTCGGAGCTCTTTTTTCTGTATCATCGGTGATTAAATATCACGGTTTCGGACCGCCTGTCTGTCCCGGCTGCAGATTGGAACTGCTTGGGGAGGATGAGCCGCCTGGGGTGTTGCTGCTCGTGCCGCTGCCCGGAGCGGAGGCTGTGGTCCCGGAGGAGAAACCGCTGCCCCCCGGAGTAGAGGTTCCGTTCCCCACGGTGGGAGAACCGGACACTCCCGGGCCGCTGTTTGCGTTGTTGTTGTTAGTATTATTGTTGCTAAATGGCGCCATGCCTGTGTTGCCGCCCGGTACAGTGGAGCCGCCTAAGCCCGGCGTGGTAGAGTTTCCTAAATTAGGCGCGGAACTGTTTACGGTGGAATTGCCTGTGTTGCACACGCCGTTGGAACCAAAGGTGTAAGATACGCCGTCGATCACCTTGGTGGCATTTGTAACCATACGCCCGTCTGCGCTCGGATCAAGATAGTAATAGGCACCATCTACCTGAATCCAGCCCGTCTGTCTGTGGCCCGAATTGTTGAAATAGTAATAATATCCCCCGATCTGTTTCCAGGCGACAGCCATCTGACCGTTCGCCGGATCCATATAGTATTTGTTCGTACCGTCGCTGAGCCAGCCGGTCATCATCTTACCGTCGGTGTGGAAATAGTAATAATATCCGTTAAGCTGCTGCCAGCCAGTCTTCATCTTTCCGTCTGCTCCGAACATATACCAGTTTCCGTCGACTTCACGCGCCGTATTGACTGTGCACTTGCCGTTAGCCGGGTCGAAGTAGAACCAGGCATTGTCCATCTGTTGCCAGCCGGTTGCCATAGCGCCGTCGTTTTTCAGGAAATAATAATCGCTGCCGATATTCAGCCAGCCCGTGTGCATCGTGCCGTCGGCCAGGAGGTAATAATACTGCCCGCCTGCATTGACCCAGCCGGTCGCCATAACACCGTTGGTCTGGAAATAATACCATTTGTTGTTGATCTGCTGCCACCCGGTAGTCATCTTTCCGGTGGAGAGATCCAGATAGTAATACCCGTTTGATGTGTTCAGCCAGCCCTTGTGCATACTGCCATTGTCATCATAATAATAGTAGGTGCTGTCCTTCTGCTGCCAGCCGGCCGCATAAGCCGCAAAGCTGGAAGCGAGAGCCATCACCCCCACCATGCCGACAGTCAGGGCGGCGGTCAGACGCCTTTTGCTTCTCATATGATTTCCTCCTTGTGAGTAAATTTATTTGCCTGCTTTTGTGGATAGTATAACATAATATGCGGCAAAAGTGGTAACATTTTTATTACATTTTTATGGCAATTCTAAAATCTTTTGGTAATACCGCTTTGCGTAGCGGTACATGATCAGCGTGTACTCGCCGAACTCCTCGCCAAGAGACGCCTTGTACACCGCCCATAAGCTCCACAAAAATCCGCCGAGCGCAATGTAGGAGTAAACCACGAGACGCTCCGCAGGCTCCGGCCTCCTTCCGAAATACAGTTCCATCAGCGCATCTACATTCTCTTCATTATAATAGGAATAAATCGCGCACATCCCCACATCGATCAGCGGGTCGCACATCCCGGCGTACTCCCAGTCGATCAGGCGCACGGAGCCGTCCGGCAGAAACAGGAAATTATCCGCCACGCTGTCGATGTGCGCCAGAGTTTTCGGACGTTTCAGGCTGTCAAGCCGGTCCATCAGCTCATCCATCTTCCCGCGCACCTCATCATAATCCTCAAATAATGTGCCGCCGTGCGCCGTGCAGAGCCGCTCATAGAAGGAAATGCGCTCGCGGATATCAAATTCATGCCCGACAGACAGCCCCGATTCATGGAGGCGGTGTAGCGCTTTTATACATTCCGCCATATCCGCCCGGCTGTCCGCCCGGCAGTTTCTGGCCCCCTCGTAATACTCCGCTATCTTATATCCGGTTCTTCCGTTCATGTATAC
Organism: Clostridium sp.; assembly: GCA_004554205.1. Lineage (GTDB taxonomy): Bacteria > Bacillota > Clostridia > Lachnospirales > Lachnospiraceae > Brotaphodocola. The sequence continues at coordinate 2,593 of SFNH01000099.1, read as the reverse complement.
AATGTGCTCCGACAGACCAAGGGGGCGGATTGCCTCGTAGACGTCAGCCTCCTGCTGCCGGTTGATCAAAAGCTCCGTTCCCGGGCCGGGAATCCGACAGATGTAATGCTTCTCTGCCACCCGGAACAGAAACGATTTGTTTGTCATGCCCGATTTCAGACAGCGAATATCGCAAATCTCCGATTCCGGCACCTCAAACACCCGTGAGATCAATTTAAGCGCCCTGTTATCCGATTGATTTTGATAGCGGGTGTCAAATTTGCGCAGTTCTTCCAGATTCTCAAACTCGTAAACCTGATTTTCGGGCTGGCGGTTGATATCCATTTCCAACTCCCCGATATGCTCCATCAGCACATGCTCCCAGTAAAGCTGCTCCGTCCCCGGCGTCCGGTAGCAGCTCTCTAATATAGGAAGAAACGCGTCAGAAAATGATTTCGAGAAGAAAACAGGCCCATACATCACCCAGGCGTCCCGCCCGCCCACCTGGATTCCCGTGATGCGTCCCTTCTTATTATAAGAAAGAACCCATTCCGAGGTATCGCCGCTCATGTACGAAGCGGAGTACCATGCGCCGCATTCCCAGGGGTGAAACATATTTTCCCGCATCCAGTTGTCGGAGGACAGCACATACATATTGCGCCCCCGCAAGACCTCGCGCGCCCGGTAGATGGTGGCGAGCGTATTTTTGCTCGCGTACTCCGGGTTGTAGAGGAGCTTCACCCGGTATTTATCAATGAGGTATTCAAACTTTTCCTTCAGATACCCGACGGCAATCGTGATGTCGGTGATACCTGCCTCATGGAGCTGGCGAATCTGCCGCTCGATCATCCGCTCGCCGAATACCTCCAAAAGCCCCTTCGGCGTCTCGAAGGTCAGTGGCACAAAGCGGGAGCCGAAGCCCGCGGCGATGATCAGCGCGCCGTCCACCTTAAACTGCTCCAAAAAGGTCTCCCCCCTTTCGGTCAGCTCGTAAGTTCCGGCGACACTTCTGCCCTGCGCGATCAGGCGCTGAGCCATTGCTTCCTTAATAAGAGTGTTCACCGTGCCCAGCGACACATCCATTTTCTGCGCCAGCTCCCTCTGGGTGCTGCGTGGTTCTTCCTTTATATAACGGCAAATCAATCCGATCCGGTCCATAAACTCCTCCTTGTGTTCAAAAACGAGTGAAATTAAAAACTTATGAACATTATAGCACGCGATATGACAAAATCCCAGCAAAAACAAAGATTGTACTAATATAAGTACAATTTGTGGGAAAAATTTGCTTTCTGTAAGATTTCCGTAAGAAAACGCTTAGGGTTTCGTTATAGCATTTCTGAAAAAAGTGTATTATACTGTGATTGTGATGGAGAGGTGGTAACTTCTTACGATGTATCAAGAGTTTGACATTTATTCTGAAAATGAGAAAAAATGTAAAAAACTATTGATAATTCACATTATAGGAAGTATAATTACCTCGTAATGCAACTTAGGAATTTCAAAGGAAATTCAAAAAAAGAAAAGGAGAGTGCATTTCTATGAGAAAGCAGACAAAGTTAGTTGCAGTAGCATCTGCAGCGGCACTGCTTGCCATCGGCGCTTCCATGACCTCTTTCGCAGCTACCGGCTGGGTTGAGGAAGATGGACAGTGGTACTACTACAACAAAGATGGCAGCAGAGCAGAGGACGAGTGGAAGAAATCCGGTAACAACTGGTACTGGCTTGATTCCGAGAACGGCGGCGCTATGGCTACCGACAAGCTGATCGACGACAACAACAACACCTACTACGTTGACAGCAACGGTGTCATGGTTACCAACACCTGGGTTAAGATCGTAAATGAGGATCAGGATGAGAACACCGACCCGGCAGAGTATCGTTACTACTACATGCAGTCCAACGGTAAGGCTTACAAGGCCAGCACCAGCAACGAGACCAAGCTGAAAACCATCGACGGCAAGAAGTATGCCTTTGACGCTGACGGCAAGATGCTGTACGGCTGGGTAGACTTAAACTCTGAGATGAAGCACGGCGAGACCGAGTGGAAAGAGGCGACCTACTACTTCGGTGGCTGGGAAGACGGTTCCATGAAGACCGGCTGGCAGAAGATCAACGTTTACGACGCAAAGGGCGACGAGGACGATGATGCTGACAAGTGGTTCTACTTCAACTCCAACGGTAAGAGATTTGAGCTTAAGGACGAGGATGCCACTACAAAGACTCTTGCTACCAAGAAGATCAATGGCAAGACCTATGGCTTTGATGCAGACGGTGTTATGTCCTATGAGTGGCGCCAGGCGGCTTCCGGTTCGGATGCTTCCGCTTCCAACTGGGGTTACTTCAGAAGCCCGGAGGACGGCGCTCGCGTGACCAAGGGCTGGTTCAAGGTTGTTCCGGATGAGGCGTTCGATGCGAAGAACTCTGACGAGGAGAACGAGAAGTGGTATTACTCCAACGGAGATGGTACTCTGGTAACCAGCGAGATCAAGAAGATCAACGGTAAGTACTATGCCTTCGATGATAAGGGCGTAATGCTGAAGGGCCTTGTTCAGCTGACCACGGAGAACGGTACAATTCTTAAAGTTGATGATTCCGACGTTGACGCAGACGAGTT
>SFNH01000011.1 GCA_004554205.1 Clostridium sp. | reverse complement strand
CTACAGCCTGGATGAGGACGGCGTATTCGGCAGCAACACCTATAACGCGGTGCTGGACTACCAGCGCAAGAACAACCTGGCCGTGGACGGCGTGGTGGGAGATGAGACCTGGAGGAGTCTGAACAGGACCACGGTGCCCAGCCGTCCTACCACGGGGAAGGATGTGCTGACGGGGGTGTCGGACGAGACCTACGACAAGCTGCACCGACTGGAGGAGGGATTCAAGCCCTCGGAGGCTGTGGAGGCGGCCCGGGAGGTGCAAAACAGTCTGGAATCGGTGCGGCCGGGGGAATACCGGTCGTCCTTTGAGGAGGAGCTGGCACGGCTGTATGAGCAGATCAGCGGAGGTAAGGATTTTTCCTATGATGCCGGGCAGGACGCACAGTATTTGAACTATGCCCATCTCTACGCCCGACGGGGACGAGAGGCGATGGAGGACACCCTGGGTACGGCGGCGGGACTCACCGGGGGCTACGCCTCCAGTTATGCCCAGACAGCGTCACAGCAGGCCTACGGGCGCTATATGCAAGAGCTGGCGGAGCTGATGCCGGAGCTGGAGCAGAGCGCCCGGCAGCAATATGAGGCATCCCGGCAGAGACTGACGGACCAATACGACTGGCTGAGCCAGCGGGAGCAGGCGGACTACAAGCGCTACCTGCAGGAGCAGGAGGCTTGGCAGGCGGACTACGACCGGGCGGGCAAGGAGGCGGAAACGCTGCGGCAGGCGGAGTACAACGACTACAAGCTGCGCCTGCAGCACTACACCAACATGGCAAACGCCGAGCAGAAGGCCTCCGGCGGCGTCCGGGCCAACACCGGGGCGGCGGCTGCGGAGGAGAAGAAAGCCAGTCTCAGCTCGGCTGCGGCCCAGAGCCTGCAGAGGGCGATGAGCAACTATTTTAAGGGCGGCGAGACAGCCCGGGCGGCGGCGCTGGCACAGCAGTACAGGGACCGCATGACACCGGCCCAGAAGCAGAGGGTGCGAAAGCTCTTTGCCGACAACGGGGCACAGATCGACCTGTGAGGGGGTCGGGATAAAATAGAAAACGCACCTGCCCATGGGGCGGGTGCGTTTTTTGGCGGAAAGATGGGGCGGATGAAAATTGCCGCCCTTTAGGCAAGGGGCCTTGGGGACGGGGGACGGATTGCCACAGCCAGTGTGCGCACTGGCTTCGCAATGACACATTACAGGAAATGCTGTGGTTATTGGGCGGCGGGGTGAGGACACCCCGCCCCTACGGAAGCGCAACAAGAGGTGCAATGGACGGGCGACCGCAAGGGTCGCCCCTACGAAAGCGTTACAAGGGGGGCAGGGGAGAGCGGAATCCCCCAGTCACGGCTGCGCCGTGCCAGCCCCCTTTAGGCAAGGGGGCCGAGGGGACGGGGGTACGGATGTTCCTGTTGCGGTGCCCAAAATTTCCACGCTGCCTTACGGCGGACGCTGGAAATTTTGACCGCGGCCACTCGCTCACTTCGCTTCCTCTGCCACCGGCAGCGCTCAGTTCGCTCCCCACAGCCAGTGTGCGCACTGGCTTCGCAATGACACATTACAGGAAATGCTATGGTTGTCGGACGGCGGGGTGCTTTTCAGGAGCCGCAGCAGCGGACGAGGGTTTCTATGACGGACTGCATTTGCAGGGGCTTGGGGAGGTGGGCATTCATACCGGCGCGGAGGCACTTTTCGGCGTCGTCGGTGAAGGCATTGGCTGTGGTGGCGATGATGGGGATGGTTTTCGCGTCCGGCCTATCCAGAGCGCGGATGGCGCGGGTGGCGGAAAGACCGTCCATCACGGGCATCATCATGTCCATGAGCAGAGCGTCATAGGTCCCCGGGGGGTCTTGGCGGAAGCGATCCAGGGCCTGTTTTCCATCGGCAACGACGGTGACGGAGGCTCCGGCATCCTCCAAAAGAGTTCGGGCAATATCGGCGTTGAGTTCGTTATCCTCGGCCAGGAGCAGCTTATAGCCCCGGATGCCGGGGGCCGGGGCGACCGGGGACCGGGGATCGGAGTCCGGGGCCGGCTGGAAGGGGAGGGTAATAAGGAAGGTGGTACCGACACCCTCCTGACTGTGTATCTCAATGGTGCCGTGCATCTTCTCTATCAGGCTCTTCACGATGGGCATACCCAGGCCTGCGCCCTGGTAAACGCTGCGGGCATCGGAGTGCTCCTGGGTGAAGGGGTCAAAAATGCGGGAGAGGAAGTCCGGGCTCATGCCGATGCCGGTGTCGGAGATAGTCCAGCGGTAGGTGACGGTATCGCTGTCCGAGGACAGACATTCCACCTGGGAGCAGATCTTGCCGCCGGGCTTATTATACTTAATGCAGTTGCTGTAAATATTCAGGAAAATCTGACGCAGGTGGACGGGGCTGCCGTAGACCCGGTCTGCGGGCAGGGAATCGGGGGAGGAGGTATACTCCATGGTAATGCCGCTGTCGCTGGCCCGCTGGCTCACGATGGCCAGCACATCGGCGGCGAGCTGGCTTAGGGACAGGGGCTCGTGGGAGAGGATCACCTGACCGCTCTCCAGCTTGCTCATTTGCAGAACATCATTGATAAGGGAGAGCAGATGGTCTGCGGCGGTGCGCATTTTGCTGCGGTTGGCGCTTACCAGCGCCGCATCGTCCGGATGGGCGGCGTTAATTTCCAAAAGACCGATGATGCCGTTGAGAGGGGTGCGGATGTCGTGGCTCATGCGGGAGAGGAAGCTGGTTTTGGCGGCATTGGCCCGGTCGGCCTGCTCCACGGCGGCGCTAAGCTGGCGGTTTTTCTCCTGAAGCTGCCGGGTGTACTCCTGCTGGGAGGCCAGCTGCTTTTCCCGGTAGCGCTGGATGGCCCACAGGCGGAGACCGTTGACGGCGCCGACAGCAATGAGGTAAAGCACCAGAGCAAAAATCATGGCGCGGGGCGTAAAGTAAAACACATTGTTCTCCGATGCAAAATTGTAAATATAAAAATTGCGGCCCGGGCGCATGAGCGCAAAGTACCGGGAGAAGCCGTCCTGCTTTATGCACTGCAGGTCGGTATCCGTCTGGCGGATGCCCATCGGACTCCTATTACCGGACTGCTGACTGAGCTGCTGCAAAATGGGCACGGCGTCGGTTTCGGAGCCGATGAGAGACTCATCGTTGCTGGCGATGATGGTTTTGCCGTAGACCACTACGACGGTGCTGTTATTCTCGGTCTTATAGCCGGAGAGAAGGGAGGCAATGGAGAGATTGAAGGAGTTAATATGCTCGGCGGGGGTCTGGTAATAGACCGCCACAATGCCGGCACCCTCCGGGCGGGCTGTGGCAGCCAGGTCCAGCTTGCCGCCGTCGGCGCAGTCCAGACGAATGGCGTAGCGCTTTTCCGGGTGGACGGCGGTGTCCAGCAGGGCCGGGGAGGCGAGGGCTTCGCCGATGCCGTCGGGCATTTGGCCGGTTTCATGGTACTGCGACAGCACCCGACCGGAGGTATCCAGCAGGAGGATGCCGGAGAGATAGTTAGTCTCAACGCAGCTTTGCAGGGCAGAGGAGGGGGGATCGCTCTCCGTGCCCAGGTCAGAGGCCGACTGCTTGCAGCTCTGGATAACGCGCATAAGGCTCTTGGTCTGGGTGGCCAGCTCAATGCGGTCGTAGCGGGCGCACTGGCTCCAAACATAGTCGGCGGCGGAGGAGAGGCTCTGCCGGGTGTGGGAAAGGTCTGTCTGAACGGTTGCAACAAACACGGCGGCCAGCAGCACCACGCCGGCCAGCAGCCACAGGAGGACCCGGCGCTTGGTATGGGTCTTAATAGGCTCAATCGTTTGCATAGCTGCTTGCCTCCATATACTTCTGAGGATTCTCTAAATATTTGCCTAAAATCTGCTGCGTGGTGCCGTCGTCTCGCATCTGCGAAAAGGTGCGGGAGAGCTCCTGCGCCAGGCCCCGGTCATCCGAACGGGCAAAGGCCACCCCCAGGCCCACGGCCAAAAGAGGCTCATCCAGGATGCGAAGCTCCAGACCGTAGTCGTCCATGCACTGCAAAATGGCGGTCTCATGGGCGGCAATGGCATCGGCATAGCCCTTGCTGAGATAGGGGTACAGCAGCTCGCGGTTTTGCAGAGAGAAAACCTCGTCCGGGGCCGGGATGCGGGGGTCGGTGTGGCTGAGAAACAGCTCCTCGGGCTTGGTGGTGGACTGCACGGCGATGCGCTTACCCGCCAGGTCGCTGAGGGAATAAATGCCGCTGTCCTTGCGCACGGCGACGACCTGACGGCTATACATATAGGGCTGGGTCCAGAGGTACTGGTCCTCCCGGCCATTGATGGAAAAGCCGCCCCAGATACAGTCGATGGCGCCGCTCTCCACTAAATTCTTCTTCTCCTCCCAGTCGATGGTGACGAACTGGGCCCGGTAACCCATGCGGCGGAAGGCCTCTGTGGCAAGGTCTACATCAATGCCAGTGGGATGGCCACTGGTGTCCTGATAGTTAAAGGGGGGATAGTTGTCGCTGCCCACGGTGATGACAGGGAGTGCATCCTCATTGGGAGAGTCAGAGCCCGCCGGGGCTGCACAGCCGCTGAGCAGACCGGACAGCAGGCACACGGCACATAGAACGGCCACAATACGGCCGGCGGCCGAGTGCTTGAAAGATGTCAAATCCATAGATGACCTCCTGGCTGGAAATTTGCCCGGCGGCCGCGAGATGGGGCCGGGGAAAAGGGCAAAAAGACATTTGTAAATATTTTACTGCACCGGAAATACAAAAGCAAGGATAAAAATACAGCGAAAGCCCACCGGGGTTTGACGGTGGGCTTGTGAGGATGTCGAAGGACTTCTTTTTCAGCGGTTTTGAGCTCTATGCCCATGCTTCCGAGCCGGGCATAGAGTTTATCTTTTATGGCGCTTCAAATCCCATGCACTCCACATAGTTTTCCCTGAACACAGGGCTTGCGCTCAAATCCACCGTTTCGGCCTGCTCGGCCAGGGCGGCGGCTTGCTGCCGGTACTGGCCCCGCAGGAGCATCATGGACGCGCCTGCCAGGGCGGCATTGCCGATGGCCCGGGCGCGGCTCTCCAGGGTGGGGGGATAGAGACCGATACAGGCGGCGCTGTGGAGGTCCAGGAAGCTGCCGAAGCCCCCGGCGATGACGAGACGGGCGGGGCCTTCGGCGCCCAGCCCCCCGGCCTCCAGCAGGGTGAGCATCCCGGCGCAGATAGCGCTCTTGGCCAGCTGCAGCATACGGATGTCCTTCTGGGTCAGGGACACCTCCGGCGTCAGGGGATAGGCGTCCTCCTCGTCGGTGAAGGCGCCGGTTTCGTCGATGATCCCCGCCCGGAGGAAAACCGCCGCCGCATCGATGAGACCGCTGCCGCAGATGCCGGCGGCGGGGGCGCTTTCTATGGTGCGGCAGGAAATTTTGCCGTTTTCATAGGCCACCCGGTGGATGGCGCCGGGGCCGGCCTGCATCCCCCGGGAGATGGCGGCACCCTCAAAGACGGGCCCGGCGGCGGTGGAGCAGCATAGTAGGCGGCCCTTATGCCACAGGGCCAGCTCACCGTTGGTGCCGATGTCTGCCAGGAGGGCACTCTCGTCGCGGGTGCAGATCTGGCTGGCCACCAGAGCGGAGGTGATGTCCGCCCCCACAAAGGCCGAAATACACCGGGGCAGGTACAGTCGGGCTTTGGGCGCTGCGGAGAGCCTTAGCTCCTCCGGCTCTGCGTACCGCCCGAAAAGCTCATCGGCAAGAAAGGGGGCGTGGGAGAGACAGTCTACATCCCGGGCGGTGAGCAGATACAGCATGGCGGTGTTGCCGGTGAGAACTACGGTGTCCACCGCTTCGGGGGGGATTCCGGCTTGAGCTGACATCTGACGCAGCAGGGAATCTATCCCGTCCCGGATACACCGGGCCAGGGACTCTCGCTCCCCTGCCAGAGACTTTTCGGTGCGTGTGATGACATCGGCACCGTAGATACGCTGGGGGTTGGGGGCCGCCGCCTGGGCCAGAAGGGCCCCGGTGCGGTCATAGAGCCGGGCGGCCAGGGTGGTGGTGCCGATGTCCACAGCCGCGCCGTACTTTTCAAAAATGGGCTCCGGGGCAAAGGCGGGCATGGTGCCGTCGCTGCGGATGACCTGAACGGCCCGGTCTGCACCCAGGGTCACGGTGCAGTCGCCCTCCACCGTGGTAAGGCAGGCCAGGCGAACGCCGCGCCTGAGAGCCGCCGCCCCCAGCAGGGATGTCTCCCGGGGGTCGGGAGAGGACAGCGCCCCCTGAACCGTCACCCGGCACTTGCCGCAGCGGCCATGGCCGCCGCAGGGGGCCTCTACCCCGCCGCCCAGGGCGTGGAGCAGCAGCGTGCCCCGGGGCACCTTCCGTACCGACACCGCTCCCGCTGCGTCATGGATCGTGATTTGGGGCATACGCCACCTCCTAAGTAAGATAAGTGGTCAAAAACATGGACTTCCGGCGGTCTGCGCGTATCCGGCGGCCCGTATTGCGGCGGTAAACGCAGACGGCACTGACAGAGCCGGGACGCAGGATCATTCCCGGCCTGTTGCCTGCTTGATGCTCAGGCCGATGCGTTTTTTCTTCTCGTCCACATCCAATACGACCACCTTTACCACATCGCCTACCGACAGCACCTCCGAGGGGTGCTTGATGAATTTATTGGAGATTTGCGAGATATGCACCAGCCCGTCCTGGTGAACGCCGATGTCCACAAAAGCACCGAAATCAATGACATTGCGGACCGTGCCGCTGAGGACCATGCCGGGCTTTAAGTCCTTCATCTCCATGACATCGGTGCGCAAAATGGGCTGGGGAAGCGCCTCCCGGACATCCCGGCCGGGCTTCAGAAGCTCGGAGGTGATGTCCCGCAGGGTGGGGATGCCCACGCCCACCGCCTCGGCGGCCTTTGCCTCTCCGTAGGCCTTCAGCCGCTGGGGAAGATCCGCCAGCTTTTCCGCCCGGACATCCGCCAGGGTGTAGCCCATCAGCTCCAGCAGCGCCTTGGCTGCGTCGTAGCTCTCCGGGTGTACGGCGGTGTTATCCAGCACGCTCTTGCTCTCCGGCACCCGCAAAAAGCCGGCGCACTGCTGGAAGGCCTTGGGCCCCAGCTTGGGTACCTTCTTGATCTGGGCCCGGGAGGTAAAGGGGCCGTTTTCCTCCCGGTAGGCCACCACATTTTTCGCCGTGGTGCCATTAAGCCCGGCCACCCGCTGGAGCAGAGAGGGGGAGGCGGTGTTTATGTCCACGCCTACGGCGTTGACGCAGTCCTCCACTACGCCGCCCAGGGCCTCGTCCAGCTGCTTGGCGGGCATATCATGCTGATACTGGCCCACACCGATGGCCTTGGGATCGATTTTTACCAGCTCGGCCAGGGGGTCCTGCAGCCGCCGGGCAATGGACACCGCCGAGCGCAGATTTACATCAAACTGGGGGAACTCCTCGGCAGCCAGCTTGCTGGCGGAATACACGGAGGCCCCGGCCTCGGATACGATCATGTAGCTGACATGGGCCCCGGCCTCATTGACCTGATGGATGAGCTTTACGGCCATTTGCTCCGTTTCCCGGCTGGCCGTTCCGTTGCCGATGGCGATGTTTTCCACCCCATCCTTGGCGATGAGCTTCGCCAGAGTGGCGATGGCCTCCCGCTCCTGCCGGGCTCCGTAGGTGGGGTAGACCACGGTGGTGTCCAGCACCTTACCGGTTTCGTCCACCACGGCCACCTTGCAGCCCATGCGGTAGCCCGGGTCCAGGCCCATGGTGACCTTGCCCTTTACAGGCGGCTGCATCAGCAGCGGCTTCAGGTTCAGGGCGAACTGGCCGATGGCCCCCTCGGTGGCCTGCTCCGTCAGCCGAGAGCGCTCTTCCCGCTCTAAGGAGGGGAAGAGCAGGCGGTCATAAGCGTCCTCGGCGGCTGCCTTTATGAATTCCATAGCGGGGGAGCCGGGCTTCACCACCGCCCGACGCAGCAGGGGCAGCGCCCGGTCGCGGTCCAGGGTGACGGAGACCTTCAGCATATTCTCCTTCTCGCCTCGGTTGATGGCCAAAATTTGGTGCCCCTGGAGCTTGGAGAGGGATTGGGTAAAATCGTAGTACAGACGGTACACGCTGTCCTCCTCCGTTGCCGCGCAGCTCACAAGCTGACCCTGCCGACCCAGCAGGTCTCGCAGAGCCTTGCGGATCACGGCGTCATCGGAAATCTGCTCGGCAATGATGTCCGAAGCGCCCTGGAGGGCATCGGCCACGGTGTCCACGCCCTTTTCCGGAGAAAGGAAGTCCCGGGCGGCATCCTCCGGCCGGGGGCAGTTTCGCTCCTGGGCAAAAAGCAGAGCGGCCAGGGGCTCCAGGCCCTTTTCCCGGGCTGCAGTGGCCCGGGTACGGCGCTTTTGCTTATAGGGACGGTAGAGGTCCTCCACCTCCGCCAGGGTCTTGGCGCTGTCGATGGCGGCGGCCAGCTCGTCGGTGAGCTTTCCTTGCTCGGCGATGGATTTTTTCACCGATTCCCGGCGCTCATCCAGATTGCGCAGATATTGCAGCCGCTCCTCTAGGGTGCGCAGGGTGGTGTCGTCCATGGCGCCGTGGAGCTCCTTGCGGTAGCGGGCGATAAAGGGGATGGTGTTTCCCTCATCCAAAAGCTGCACCACATTTTCCACATATTTTTCGTTTGCGTTCAGTTCTTGCGCAAGCGCGTTAATGATATTCATTACCGTTTTTACCTCTCGTTTTACAAAAATCGTCCTCCCAATTATACAGCCCAAATCCCTTTCGCGCAATAGCCCTGCCGCACATCCGGCAGGGAAAAAAGAAGGCGGGCACCGCCGCTTTCTGGAGGCCTGAGGTCGAAAAGCTCTGCCTGGCGGGGTCAGCATCTGCGAATGTGCGAATTTCTTTCGTTCCCTCTTGCAAAATGGGCAGAAGCGTGGTATAACAAAAGCGGAATGACAAGTACGGCTATATATACTCTGTGCTATAGTGCAAGACAAGCTGAATATTGTACTGCTTCCCTTGGCACCGGCTGAGGGGTCAAAGGCATTCGTGACCGAATCGTAGGTGTTCCGGCATTTGCTGGATAAGATTTGGTCATGGATGTCTTTATTTTTTTTAAAAGAAAAGGAGAAAAGACCATGAACATCGAACCTTTTGCTGTGGAAGAATGGATGAATGAACATGAAGTGGGTGCCCGCTTCAATATTGCGGAAACCTGTGTGGACTCCGTGTCGCTGGATGAGCTGTTTGCCCTGACAGGTGAGGATAAGGCACAGTTTCTAACGGACTTCTGCGCCAAGCGCTTGACCTATGGCGACATCGTAGGCAGTGACGCTCTGCGCAGTGGCATCTGCAAGCTGTACAAGACCGTGCAGCCCCGGCAGGTGGTACCCACCCACGGTGCGGCGGGAGCGAACCACCATGTATTCTGCTCCCTGATCTCTGCAGGCGACCGGGTGGTCAGCATCATGCCTACCTACCAGCAGCTCTACTCTATCCCCGAGGCCATTGGCGCGGAGGTGGCCATCATGCACCTCAAGCAGGAAAACGACTACCTGCCCGATTTGGAGGAGCTGAAGGCGCTGGTGACGCCGGAGACGAAAATGATCTGCATCAACAACCCTAATAACCCCACCGGCGCGCTGATGAGCGAGACGCAATTACAGCAGATCGTGGATATTGCCCGCAGCGTGGATGCCTATATCCTCTGCGACGAGGTATACCGCCACCTGACCCAGACCGATGACTGGTGCCCCTCCATTGCCGATCTGTACGAAAAGGGTATATCTGTCAGCAGTATGTCCAAGGTATTCTCTCTGGCGGGGCTGCGCATGGGCTGGATCGCCACCCGTGACGAGACGGCACGGAAGGCCTTTCTGTCCCATCGGGATTACAACCTCATCAGCTGCGGTATGTTTGATGATGCGGTGGCGTCCATCGCTCTGGCACACAGCGACAGGATGCTGAAGCGGAACCAGACCATTGTTCGGGAGAATCTGTCAATCCTGGATATGTGGGTGGCCTCCCACAAGCATTTCTACTACACCAAGCCCAAGGCGGGCACCACGGCACTGGTCTATTATGATTTTGATATGCCGTCCTATGAGTTCTGCAAGGAGATGTACCACCGGACCGGCGCCTTTGTCACGCCCGGCGACTGCTTCCGGCAGCCCCATAGCGTCCGTATCGGCTACGCCTGCGACAAGCAGACGCTCCGGGACGGGCTGGCGGCTCTGGCCGCCTTTGCAGACACCTTGGCCTGAGCGGACTCTGTGTAAACGCCGAAGGACGGCGTGAAATGGAGAAGAATAATTTTAAGGCGGCTGCTGCCCTTGCTATGCTCCCTGCCAGGGAGGCAGAACAAAAACCAATTTTTTCCCGGATCTCAGAAATGAGACCCGGGTTTTTCTTTTTTTGCAGGCTGCTCTTGCGACGGGGGAGATTCTATGCTATACTAATGCTAAACGAACGGTCGTTTTAGGAGGACGCAAGAAAAATGAAAACCACAGAACAGCAACACAATCAAAGAAAACAGGAAATCATGGAAAAGTGCTTCGAGTGCTACGCGGAAAACGGGCTCACGGGCACGGGGATCAAAGCCCTGGCCGATGCCTGCGGCTGCACGAAGGCAAATCTGTATTCGTATTTCAAAAATCTTGACGAGCTGATTATTGAGTCAACGGCATACTGCATGGAAAAGGTTGAGGACGACTTTATGGAGATGGCCCCCACCGACCCCAAGGATGTTGTCCGATTTGTGAAGGAGGTGCCTTACTGGACGGCCAAAAAGCACGGCAAAAAATATCGCCTGATGTATCAGATCTATACGCACCCGAAATATATCGAGCACGGCAAGAAGTTTTTTGAGGGCGTCAACGAGCGCTACACCGAGTATGCCAAGCGGCTGGAGCCGAAAATAGGCATTCCCTATACGATTATCACGCCGCTGATTTTCATATTCGTCCGGGCCAGCGTTCACTATGCCATGTTCGAGGACGAATACTACCTGAAAACCCAGATGGAGGTCTTAAAGCAGGGAGTCGCCCTGTTTGCGGATAAATACCGCTCACAATATCTGAACGGAGGTAACACAACATGAAGAAACGAATACTCAGTATCCTGCTGACCCTTTGCATGGTGCTGTCTATGGTCACACCGTTGGCTTCCGCTACGGAAAACGGGCAGCCGGAGGGCAACACCCCGCAAACCCGGGAGCCGCTATCCCTGGAGGAGGGCGAAACCTATTGGTTTCAAATAGGGGGTATGATCAACGGCCTGTACAAATACTATGAATCGTTCGTTTATGTCGGAACGGTGAATTCCTATGTGCTCAGCGCCGCTTCGGCAGGGAAGACCGATTCCTCCGCTGCCGCGTCGGCTGCAACGGACAGCGATGCGCCGTACGGTTATTGCTATGACCATCGCCTGTTTGCTTCTGCGGAGGCTTTGGAAATCGGTACGGATTGGAACGGACTGTATGGGGGCAGCGTTATTTTCGGAAAGCCCTTTGAGAGCGGCGGATTAACCTACACTCTGCGTGCGCCCACGGTGGGCAGCGGAGTTTCGGAGGAGGGTACGGTTATCCCGGAAAACAACGAATGGGATGCCATCCGGAATAAGGGATATATAACAGGCAACGACTCTTATTGCTGGGGGCAGGACACCTTCAGCGAGGATGCCTCCAAACGATCGAGCCGCAGGTTTGATAACGGCGAGCTGAGATCGGAAGGAAACGATACCTGCATACGCCCTGTTCTGGAAATACCCGCCGAGCTCACGGAAAAGGATTTCAAGGTGGTCACCCTGGACCTTAACGGCGGCTATGTGTGGAGCACCGCCGGCAGGACTTCGGGGAAAATCAAAATCCTCGTAAAAGCCGGGCAGGACTTCTCTGCGCCTGTGAATTCCGAAATGTATTTCGCCACGAACCTGAAGAAAAACAACTTCCACTGGCGGGATGAAAACGGGAATATTTACCGAGTGGGCGACCCCGTCCCCGCCGAAGTAAATACCCTTACCGCGTGCTGGACCTTCGAGGAGAAGTTTTCCTTTGAAGCCGGCTCGACATACTATTTTAACCTCTCCGAGGCCGGTATTCCCGGTAGCGCCAACACCGATTTTTACGGCGGCTCTTTGGACTGTGTTCCCTTTACCTATGCGGGAACGGTCGACACCTATGCTCAAAAGGACGGTTCCTCGGCAAGGGATCAACGGCAGCCGGAGCCTGCTTGTGGCAAACTACAATGTGACACGGGATGTGAGTTGGGACGAGCTGAATGAAAAGGGCTTTATTTTCGGAAGGCCTTTTGAGAGCGGCGGCATAACCTATACCATGCGCGCACCCTCGGCGGGAACGGACAGCTATTTGAACAAAACGGAAGTGCGCGGCACTCCGTGGAACAACGAATGGGATACCATCCGTGTCAAGGGCGAGATCGACCCCGCAAGCCTCACCCGGAACTATATCAAAAACTGGCAGGGATCGCCCTCCTGGGGGCAGGATGCCTTTGCCGACGATACCTCCATGCGCGTATATCGGGGCGGCGAGGGGGCCGACAGCTTTGTAGGCGCCTCTCCGTCCTCCGGCACGGGTATAGGCTATCGCCCGATTCTTGAGATACCGGATGAGATGGAAGCCGAAGATCTGAGAGCGGTAACGATCAATCTGAACAAAGGCAAGCTTGGCGGCGATACCGGACCTGTCCGCATGATCGCGCGGCAGGGGGCATCGTTTACGGCGCCCACAGCCAAGCACCTGACCGACCCCGAAGGCAATCCCGCTTCGGCAGACTTTGTGTGGGTGGGCGACGACGGAAATACCTATGCCCCCGGTGCTGCCGTGCCCGGAAATGTCAGAATGCTGGTGGCCCGGTGGTCGGAGGACAGCATCGGTATGCCTCCGGTCCCTTACCTGGACGAAAACGGCCAGATGCAGGGGTGCTTTACCTATACCGAGCTGACGAGCTATTTCGAGCCGGACATCAAAAATAACCCGTTTTATGACCTGCCGGCAGGCTGGTATGTAATAAGCGGCGATGTGACGGTTACCAGCCGTATCCGCCTGAACGGCGATGTGAAGTTTATACTGACGGACGGCGCGCAGCTGGATGCAAAATGGGGCATTGACCTGGGGGCCGGCGACACCTTTACCGTCTACGGCCAGACTGACGATGCCGAAACCATGGGTAAGCTGACGGCCTGTATTCCGGATGCCATCGATCTGTACGGAATTCCCAAAGAGGAAAAAGAGGAAGCCGAATGGATCTCTGAGTTCCGCAATAATACCCCCGGCATCGGTATGAAAAGCTACCATGCCAGAAGAGACGGGAGGACAAGGGGCGTTTCCCGGGATGAAGGAGATGTCATCATCAACGGCGGCCATATCAAGGTAAAGGCGGGGACAGGCGCTTCCGGCATCGGAGGGACCGGCGATATGCGCTATCCCAGTGAAAGCATAAAGGGCGGTAATATTACCATAAACGGAGGTATTGTCGACGCATCCACCGGAAGCTACCTTGCAAGTGCTCTCGACAGCGGAGTCGGGATCGGAACCAATAAATACGAGTTGGGCGGCAGCGTTACCATCAACGGCGGCACCGTCATAGCCAAGGGCGTGGATTGCGGGATCGGCGCCGGGAAAGGCGGAAACATTACCATCAACGGCGGCGATGTTACGGCGATAGCCGGCGTAACAGAAGATTCGACTAGATACTACTGGCCGAAGGGCATCGGTATCGGTTTGTGGCATGATGGTACTGTAACCATAAACGGCGGTAACATCAACGCCTCCACTGTCTACAGCGGAGCGGGAATCGGCGGATATTATGCGGATGTCGCCATCCACGGCGGCAATATTGAGGCTACCGGACGCGGAGAATCGAATTTTCCTCCCTCCGTTGGTATCGGCAGCGGAAAAAGCCTCTTGATCGACGGCGGTGTTATCCATGCGTACGGTAAAGGCGGCGCGGCAGGCATCGGCGGTGCAAATGTATGGAAAACCGAGAAATATACCGAAAATGCATCCCTGCTTATCACCGGCGGCGAAATTTACGCTTCGGCAGAGGGCAACGGCGCCGCTATAGGCGGAACAAGCAAACTCGATTACGGATCGATCACCATTATCGGCAATGCCATTCAGTCTCTTTCCAGCGAGTCCGGGCCCTGTATCGGTGCGTCGGCGGATAAAAGCGTCGGCGATATCACGATCACGGACGCCGATCTCCCTCTGTTTAACTGCAAATATAATCTTATCGGCGGCAACCCCCTTGAAGAAGGGAATAAAATTCTCATTCAAAATTCCCGTGTTATGTCCGTGAAAGGAAACGATACCTACTTGGGAATTTCCGTAGGCAATAACGGCACGCTCATTGTCGAAAACAGCGAAATAAGCCTGCCGAAGCCAAGGAGCATACAGGGCGGGGACGGATCGAGTATTATTCTCAGAGATTCCGAGATCCATACCTGCGGAATCTATATGAAATGTGCGGGTACGCTGAAAAAAGTAGAAATTACCGACTGCACCGTGGTAACGGGGGCTATGATCGGCGGCAATGCCGATAATGCCGCTGTGGGTGAAATCGTGATCCGCGGCAGCGACATAAGCATGTCGGACGATCATTACTCCAACAGATGCTGTATCGGCAGCGGTAAGTATGCCTCCTTTAAAAGTATTGACATACAGGACAGTAAGCTTCATCTGCCGGTGGCTGTGGATGCTTCGGCAATAGGCGGCGGATGGTACACCTCATTTAATGAAGACGCACGGATCCGCATTGCAAACAGCACGGTAGATGCCACCACTTACAGGATGTGCCCTGCAATCGGTGCGGGCTATCATGCGACCGGCGTCGCAACGCTGGAGATCATCATTGAAAACAGTAATGTGATCGCCAAAGGCGGCACCTTGCGCTCGGGCAGCTCCGGCACTTATGTTCCCGGTATCGGAAAAGACAGCTACAGCAAATGGCTGAATGTCAAAATCCAAATCACGGACAGCACCGTAGAATCCCTGCGCCATACAGAGCAATACGAGGAGGAACCCGATGACTACCGCATTTATGACGGTCTGCACGAAAAGAACCTGCCGGGTATTCCGGAGGAAAACATGACCTTCTGCGGCAGTACCGTCAACGGGAAGCGGTTCGACCATGACGTTGATGCATACGGCAAATGCCGTATCTGCGGGAAATACGATCTTAGATACTGCTATGAAAAGGGGCTTCTGCGCCTTTCCGGGCTTGAAAATTGCCTGTTCGACGGAAGCGAAAAGAAGCTGACAAGGCTTGCCCACCGGACCGATCCGGAGGTGCTTACCGTTTTGGAGGAAGGCACGGACTATACCGTAACCTATAAAAATAATATATATCCGTATGCCCTTTCGCCGGACGATGCCGGGTTTGATTCCGCAAAGGCACCTAAGGTGACGATCTGCGGCACGGGAAGCTTTTGCGGCAGGGCGGAACACTGTTTCACCATCGGCGGTCAGGCGCAGCCGTCGTATACCGTAAGATTTGAAACAAACGGCGGCACGGCGATCGCTGACAAAACCGATGTGAAATGGACAAATCGCGTGCTGGAAAACATAGAATCTCCCAAAAGACCCGGGTATTATTTCGCCGGATGGATGTGCGGTGAAACAGCCGTCCATGCGGCAACGACCTATGCCGACCTTGCAGGGGACGAGAGCGTTCAATCCGTCACGCTCACCGCCTTGTGGGAGGCAACCGGATTTCCCTGGGGCGAGATCCGCATTGACGAGCGCAACGCATGGCAGAGATTTCTGAATCTCATTTCCTTCGGCCTGTTTTTCCGGGAGGAGAAAACCGTGACCATTACCGCCGGGGATGCAAACGGAGAGGATGTTGAGGTCGAATACTTTATCGGTGATAAGATGTACTTTGTAGGAAGCTGGGAGGGGAATACCTTTGCTCCCTACACCGGCCCTATCGGTATTAATGCGGACGGAAAATATGCCGTTTATGTAAAGATCACCAACGCTTCCGGCAAGATCACTTATCTAAGCTCCGACGGCTTTGTTATTGACACCACCGCGCCGGTGATCGAAGGCGTTGAGGCGGGTAAGGTTTATTGCGATGAAGTGACCGCTACCATAGTTGAGGAGAACATCGACACCGTTACGGTGGGCGGCGAGCCCGTTACCCTTGGCGAGAATAACCGGCTTGTCATCCCTCCGGCAAACGGGGATGTGACCATCGCTGTCACCGATAAGCTCGGCAACCGGGCCGAAGTCACTATAACGGTGTATGACGGACACGACCCCGACCCTGACACCAACATCTGCCGCCACTGCGGTATTACGGTAGCGGCGGATCTGAAGCTGGGCGATACGGTAACGCATTTCGGAACCGTTATCGAGGCATTGAAGGAAGCCTGCAAGCCGGAAAATTCCGGCTGCACGGTGAAAATCTGGGCGCGGAACACCATGCTGCCCGACGGGCTTTATGCGGATACGGATTCTGCGGGCTTCACCTTGGACCTAAACGGCAGGAGCCTCGGCGGTTATCCGCTGAATGTGGGCGGCGCCGGACGCAGCGGCAAGCTGACGGTCATCGACGCAAGAGGCAACGGCACCCTGGGCCTTGCGGTGAGAGACGGCGGCGAGGTGACAGCCGGCGGCAGCAAAGACACAACCTATTCCATTGCGGTTTACGGCGGTACGCTGAAATTCACCGGCGGACATATAAATGCCGAAATGTGCGACCTCTATAACGGGGTGAAGCTGACGGATCTCCTTCCCGAGGGCTATGCCTATCGCCGCTACGACGGCATCGGAACGGAGTTTTCCGGGAGCAGTTGGGTTCCCCGCACCGACGCAGAAAACAGAACCGGCTGGGCGGCTGCTGGGCGGTATGACCTTGCCGTGATGAAGTGCGATCACGCCGGCATGGATGCGGACGGCAACTGCCCGTATTGCGGACTGAAAATAGCGGCAGCGATCACAAAGCCTGGTATTTTCAGGGGATATACAGATATCAATGAGGCAATTTCCGATGCGCAAAGCGATGAAAATTATGGCTGCGCCCTTACCCTTTGCAGGGGCGAAGTCAGGTCTTTAACGCTGAATAAAGGACGGCTGGCCCTTGAAATTCGGGGCGCCGCTGTCGAATATTGCACAATTAGCGGAGCGGATGTAACCATAGACCGCAATATGGACGCATGTGTCACCTTTACCGGCGGAAAGCTCAGCATTACGGGAGGTACATTCACAAATTATGTTAGGCTGAAAAGCAGTGAAGCCCTTATATCCGGCGGCCACTTCGCAGATATCGACATGACGGAAAACTCCAAAATCAGCGTCCTTGCCGACTATCTCGGCGCATACCGGGCTTTTGCCGACAGTGACAGCGGCGAAATCGTAAACGGGTATGTGACCGGCCTTAAAAATGTCACGGTCTTACCCCATGCGCATGACTGCCGCTGGAATACCGAAACCCACGAAAAGAGCTGCGCCTGCGGCTATGTGGAGGCAACCGACAGTGACGCGCCGGTAATCTCCGGCATTGAAAACGGAAAGACCTATTACGGCGCTGCCGAATTCACCGTGACCGATGATAACGACTTTACCGTAACGGTGGACGGCAACCCCGTACTGCCCGAAAACGGCAGGTTTACTCTCGTGCCGGACAATGAGCAGCACACGATCGCGGCAACGGATGCTGCGGGCAATACTGCCGTCATTACCGTCAGCGTGATGAAGCTATACAGCGTTACGCTGCCGAGCGGCACGGGCTTTACCGCCACCGGTGCGAATACAGCCGGCCACGGCACCAACTATACATTCAAGGTGGACATTGCAGAGGGCTATTCCAAGACCGGAAGCTACCGGGTTCTTGTAAACGGCTCTGCGGTGGACGGCATTATGGGTGACGAAACTGGCGACACCTTCCTGCTCACCGGCGTGAGCGGCAGCATGACCATCACCGTGGAGGGTGTGGCGGATATTACTCCGCCTGCGGCGGAAATCGCAGTCGGCACCAATAAGTTCAGCTCCTTTATGAACACGATCACCTTCGGCCTGTTCTTTAAGAAAACCCAGACCGTGACCGTGACGGCATCGGATGTGGGCAGCGGACTTTCCAAGGCGGAATATCTGCTTTCCGAGACCGCATTTGAGGATAAGGACGCGATTGCCGGCGACTGGACGGAGCTGACGCTCGCAGAGGGCACGGCGGCCTTCCGCATTGAGCCGAGCAGAAAAGCGTATGTCTATCTCCGCGTGACAGATGTGAGCGGCAACATTACCGTTATCAATTCCGACGGCGTGGTGGTCTACACCGATGCCGAGGCGATCACCGAGGCAGTCAGCTTTACGAAGCTTGACGGCGCGGATGTTTCCTTCCGTGTCAGCCTTAACGGCAATACCGTGGCGGCGCTGTATAACGGTGACGCACTTCTTGACAGTGCTGATTATACGGTATCCGCAGACGGAACCGTAACTCTTAAAAACAGCTATCTTTCCGGTCTTGCCGCAGGTGAATATGCGCTCCGTGTTGCTTATAATCCCCTGGGTGAGGAATACAGGTCGGGTGACGAGCCTGCCATGACATCGGTGAAATTGACCGTGGGTAAGAAAACGCCGAGCATCCATCATGTGCCGGACGATGCAAAGAATTACGACGGAAAGCCGATAGACGCTCCGACCTTTAACACCGACTCCGACGGCGCTTTGACGGTTGAATACAAGTCTGCAGGGGCGGATGATTCGGCCTATACCGCAGCCGCACCGAAGAAGGTCGGCAAGTATATAATCCGTATTACCACGGCCGAGACCGACACATGCAAGGCGGCTTTCTCCACGATGGCCTTTGAAATTAAGCCCAGAGAGGTGACTATCTCCGGCGTTACGGTCAGCGACAAGACCTACGACGGCAACGCAAACGCAAAGATCACCGCCGCCGGAGTAATAAACGGGCTGGTTGACGGCGATAAGGTCTCTATTGTCACCGGCAAGGCGCAGTATGATGATAAGAATGTCGGCAGCGGCAAGACGGTCACGTTCTATGACTTTGCTCTTTCGGGAGACGACGCCGCAAACTATGTGCTGTCGGCGCAGCCT
This sequence comes from Clostridium sp., assembly GCA_004554205.1. Classification (GTDB taxonomy): domain Bacteria; phylum Bacillota; class Clostridia; order Lachnospirales; family Lachnospiraceae; genus Brotaphodocola. The sequence goes on along the minus strand of SFNH01000011.1, from coordinate 11,058 downwards.
GCAAGCACTACGGCGAGCATCGTGGAGTACACGGCTGACGGCAGCGAGTACAGCGTTAACTCCAGGGACTGGCTGAGCAAGGACTTTGTTATCACCGCAAAGCAGGGCTACAAGCTCGGCCTGACCGATGCGGAAAACGGGGATTGGGTAGATTCCCTTACGGCATCGGAGGAAACCGATAACGGAAAGCTGACCTTCTTCGTGAAGAACACCGAAACCGGAGCTATTTCTGCACCGGTGACCGAGAACTACAAGATCGACAAGACCGCGCCCAAAATCGTCGGCATCGGCAGCGGCGAGACCTATTATGTGACCAAGAGGGTCGCAATCGATGAAGAAAACCTTGCATCGGTCACCCTGAACGGCGAGGCTGTCGAGGATGTGTTCCTCCTTGCCGGTGACACGGAGGCAACCTATGTCATTCGCGCAGTGGATAAGGCGGGTAATGTGACGGAGTACACGGTCTATATGAAGCCGATTTCCTCCGTTAAGGAGGAAAATTCACCGGGGACGGGAGACGCAAGCACTCTGGCTCTGTGGATCGCTCTGCTCTTTGTCAGCGGCGGCGCTGTGATCGGCGCTGTGGCTGCAAGCAAAAAGAAAAACCGCTCCGTGAAATAACGGGCGGCAGGAGAGGCAATTAAAAGTAACCGGTAAACCTATTCGCAGCGTGCGCATCGGCGTGGAACTTTGCCGTGATAACCAATTCCGAACGGAGGGAAGAAGATGAAAACAGAGAAAAAACTACTCACAGGCACACTTTTGGCCCTTTGCACCGTACTCTTGTCACTTTGCATCGTGCTGGCCATAGGATGGAGCAAAGCGGCAAAAGGCGACGCCGCACTGCCGGAGGTGCGCAATAACGGCACGGCGATCCAGTGGAAATACAGCGATGAAGCCGACTGGCACGACCTGGTGGCCCTTTCCGAGCTGCGGGGGGCTGCCGGGGAAGCCGGTAAGGACGGAGCAGGCGGCGAGAATGGCACCGACGGTAAGAACGGAATAAACGGTACAAACGGAAAGGACGGTATTAACGGGGTTGACGGCAAGGACGGCGTGAACGGCAAAAGCATAGAGGTGCAGCGAGCCGCAACCCACATCCAGTGGCGCTATGAGGGCGGCGAGTGGCAGAACCTTGTGGCGATAACCGACATCACAGGCCCCACCGGGCAGAAAGGCGCAGACGGCACTGACGGAAAGACACCGGAATTCCGTGTAAGCGAAAACACCCTACAGTGGCGCTATACCGGTGATGAAATATGGCTTAACCTTTACGATCTTTCGGTTTTGAAAGGGCTTGACGGTGAGGACGGTGTTGACGGCAAAGACGGCAACACCCCCTTCATCGGTGAAAACGGCAACTGGTGGATCGGAACGACCGATACGGGAGTGAAAGCCGCAGGTGTTGACGGAGAAAAGGGAGATAAAGGTGATAAAGGCGACAAGGGTGATGCCGGTCAGAACGGCGGAAGCTCCGGGTATTTTCATGCAAAAGCGTCAGTAGGGACGGCTCTTCTTCAAAACTATTCCGCAAGAATTGGATTTACTGAAAAAATAAACAGAGGCGGTCTGATTTCAGCTTCCCCAGATGAAATTACGCTGAAAAAGGGGCATATATACAATATCATCATAAGCGGCTCTCTGGGAGTCGGCTCAAACGCTCCCGGGAGCACCGGTTATTATGGCATCCAAATGACAGACAGCAGTGAGGATGCAGATTTTTGCAGGAATATCACACGCATAAAAAGAGATGGAACAAAACTTCCGTATAGTAACGACTATCATTCCTTTAACTTCAACAGAATGTATGACGCATCAGCCAAGGATATAACATTGAAATTTATATTTGAGCAATCGGAATACAATACACTTCTTATGGAGTTCATCGGCACCATTACCATCACCGCTCTTGACTGAGCCGACCTACACGAAAACGGAGGTAATGCAAAATGAAGAAACGAATACTCAGTATCCTGCTCACCCTTTGTATGCTGTTCTGCCTTACGCCGATAAGCGTATTTGCCGAGGAGGTTGGGGCATGGGGCTCTGCTGCGATACAGCTTGGCGCAGGCACACTGAATAAAACTGTAAACACAGAGATCGCACCGACTGTGTATTTCGGACAAAACCATGAAAATAATCCCGCTGCATGGCGAGTTATCGGTTATGACGGAAACGGTATTACAAGCGCACAAGGGGATATTACCCTGCTTGCGGCATATAATATGGGTTGGTCAAAGTTTGGCTCGAGTGCCGCTTATGCAGACAGCGATTTGAAAACCGCAATAGACGCGCTTGCAGAAAAGCTGACATCGAAAGAAACCGATGCAGTTCAAAAACAGACGCTTGCAAGCGGAAGTTACAACAGAGAAAATACCGACTGTGTATCTGGCACACAAGTGAATAACGCTGTATTCTGGCCGCTTTCCACAGCGGAAGCGTCTGCGGTAAATAATGATCTGCGAATTGCGGATAGAGAACATCAATATTGGGCATCAAGCTATTGGTGGTTGCGCTCCCCAGGCGCAAAGGGTCGCGATGTTGCCTCTGTGGACGGTTTTGCTAATATCGACCACGATGGGATAGATATCAGCAATATATGGGGTGTTCGTCCCGCTTTTAAATTAAATCTGAACTCTGTCCTTTTTGCATCTGCTGCCGTGGGCGGAAAGCCTGACGGAGGATTGACCGAAGTTTCCAAATACAGCGGAAACGAATGGAAATTGACGCTTTTAGATAGCAGCCGCAATTTTGCCGTAACGGAAAAAGCTGTCAGCGGCGACCCCGGCGATACCGTTACGCTGCATTACACCGGGGCGACCGGAGGGCTAAATGAATATATCTCCGCCATCATTGCGGATAGCAGCGGCGCACGGTATTACGGCAGAGTAGCACAGCCTACTGCCGAAAGCGGAACGGTTGAAATCAAAATCCCGTCCGGCCTTGCACCGGGCAGCTATACCCTGAAGGTCTTCAGCGAACAGTATAACGGCGATTATAATACCGATTACGCAAGTAATTTCACAGACATTGCGCTGACGGTGGAAAATCAGCCTGACGAGCAGTTTACCCTCGCCTCAGGCGGCACCTATTACTTTGACCTATCGGCAATGGGTATTCCCGGCACGGTGAACGATGCTCTGCCGGATAATACCCTGCACTATGTGCCTTTTACCTACGCAGGGACGGTGGACGCCTACAAGCTCATGTCGGAGATGGCAACCACCGAGGAATATGCACAGCAGAACAAATATCCCCACAGTCTGTTTATAGCGGACTATGTCGTAACGAATGATGTAAGCTGGGATACCCTGAATACCGCAGATCTGATTTTCGGCAAGAACTACGCCGGCGGCGGCGTGGACTATACCCTGCGCGCACCGTCTGTGGGAAGTAGTTATACAGGCTCAGGTGATTCAGAACGCGGCACGCCCAAAAGCAACGAATGGGATAAGATACTGGATAAGGACGACGGATATATCAAAAACTGGAGGGAGATGCTTTCGTATGGACAAGATACTACTATAAGAATTTCGGCGTCGTCCCGTGCGGTTCGCGGGTGGAACCGTTCGGCCCGTTTCTGGACCAGCTACAATACCTCGTCTTCTTCTTCTTACCCGACCTTCGGCTTCCGCCCCGTCCTTGAAGTCCCGAACTCTGACACACTGGACTCTGGCGGACTGAAGGCCGTTACCCTTGGCCTTGGCGGCGGCACGCTGGGCGGCAGCTCCGATGCTATTCACATCATCGTGAAAACCGGCAGCAAGTTTACCGCGCCTGCGTCCGACGGTCTGACCCGCTCGGACGGAAACAACGGCAGCTACTTTATGTGGCTTGGCAGCGATGGAAACCTGTACGCACCCGGCGACAGCGTTCCGGCGCTTGTAACCACGCTGACGGCGCAGTGGAAAGACACCGAAAAGCCCACGGGCGAAATTATCATAGGCACAAATAAATGGCAGGAATTCCTGAATAAGCTCACCTTCGGTCTGTTCTTTAAGGATACGCAGACGGTGACGATAAACGCCGCCGACAACAGCGGAACCGTGTTTGTCTCTTATCTGGTGACCGATCGGGATCTTTCCGAAGAGGAACTGAAATCCCTCGTATTCAGCGGGTACGAGGAGCCGTTCCACATAGACCCCAGCGGGGAATATATTGTTTATGCAATGCTCGTTGACGCGAGCCTGAACATAACATACCTTCGCTCCGACCGCGTAACGCTTGACAATGTTCGGCCTGTAATCGGCTGCATTGAGGACGGCAAGATTTATTGCGAAGCACAGACGGTTACAATTAACGAGAAGTATATAGAGACAGTTACCGTAAACGGCACGGCGGTCGAGCTTGACGAAACCGGCAGCTTTACCCTTGCTCCGGCAGACGGCGAGCAGAAGATCGTTGTCACCGACAAGGCGAGCAATATTGCCGAAATGACCGTAACGGTCAACGACGGGCATACCTATGGTGAATGGGTATCGAACGGCGACGGCACGCACACCCGTCAATGCACGGTGGACGGCTGCAACGGGCTTGAAACAATGGCTTGCTCAGGCGGAAATTCAACCTGCACCGAAAAGGCGATTTGCGAGGTTTGCGGCAAAGCCTACGGCGAGCTTGACCCGAAGAACCACACCGACCTTATGCATATCTCCGCCAAGGCGGCCACCGAGGATACCGAGGGCAATACCGAGTATTGGTACTGCGGCGGCTGTGATAAGTATTACAGTGACAAAGACGGCACCAAGGAAATCGCCAAGGCCGACACCGTAACGGCGAAGCTGCCGAAGACTCCCCCGACCGGCGACACAAGCAGCCTTTCCTTGTGGATCGCCCTGATGCTTGCCACCGGCGGTGCAGCCACCGGCGCAGCGGCCCTCAGCAGAAAGAAAAAGCACGACAGATAACGGAATATACCCCTACCCCCTTTCCCCGGCAAAGCAAAAGCGTCGTAGCAATACGGCGCTTTTGCGACTGTCGAAAAACCCTCCGGTTTTTTCCGACAAAAGGCTTGCGGTCTGCTGCGCGCATAATTTGTCCGTCTATGACGGACAAATTCCACACTGGCAGCCCGAGCTGTATTTTCTCTCACGCACATGTCGCGAGAGAAAATGATTATATTTCTTTGCCGTCTGCGGGCGGCAAACTCTGCGAGGCTTTTTGACACGCTGTATGGCCGAAATGCGAAAACGCATTTCGGCCATCTTCCAATTATGGGGATCTTTTACGACTGCACCGTGATTACCAAAGCTAAAAGCGCAGGTCATAGACGCTGTCCAGCGGAATCCTTGTGCCGTCCTGCAGGAGGATTCGCCGGCCAAAAGTATCGACCTTTTTGACCGTGCCGGTTGCGGATACATATTGGCCGCCCGCCTTCCGCTCATCGGGCTGGAAGTAGATGATGGTGACTTCCGGTGCATCATCGAGGGCCTCTATGAGAAGCTGATACTTCCTGTCCAATGCAGTCAGCGCTTCCTCGTCAAGCTCAATCCTTTCGTCGGTCAGACGCCCGGTTTCCTTGATGGCGGAGTCGTAGCCCGTGAGGGCGGCGAAGGGAGCAAACTGCGCCGCTCGATCTGACATGGGCATCTGCGGCCGCGTCTTGGAGACGTGGTGAGGGAGCCCCATAATCTCGTCGTACCTATTGTTCATACGCATTCTGCACCTCACCTCTTAGATAAACTGGAAGTTGTCTCTATCAGAGTCCGTAATGAATTACCCACTTGTTATTGCTTAATGCCTTTTCTAACAGCTTTTTCAGTTCGGATAGTTCAGAATTATCTGCAATGACATCAATAAATGCCTTTAGCGAACAAGGTGGAATAAGTGTAACTCCACAGTATGCAAGTCCTTCGCCTTTGACGGAAAGTGTATGCCAATAGAAGTCAATGGATGTAAGCCTTTCGACAACGCCTTCCAAATAGGCGTCATCAACAGAAATACAGGCATATTTCCACGGCTCATACTCGTCATATCGCTTGCCCTGCTGAGGAGCATCCATCATAATTCCAAACTCGTGTTTTGCCATGTAGATCACCTCCGCAAATTCCGATTAGTTTGATCCTTTATGCCTTATGCCCGCCGATTTGCGCATTACGGTCTTTCGCAGTTGCGCCTTCTTCCAGATTCATCGCCTTGAGGATGGCGTTCTTTCCATACTTCTTTTTAATCGCAAGCGTGGCGGCTTGTATTTTCCGCTCACGCTCCAAAGCGGCGTCCTCGGCTTTCTGCTTTTCCTCTTCGGCAGCATAGTCAGTGAAAAGGTCAAGCTGGACAGCACCGCCGTTTTTCTTCGGCGCGTCCGCTTCCGGCAGGACATGATTTGCTACAACATACATACGGCGGACAAGCAGATTCTTGTCCACGATCCGGTCGAAGAGTTCTGACACAGCACACATTATTTTGCGGGTAGAGGATGTGTGACCGTCGAGGTTGATAGAGCCGTGGGCCTGTTTGGGAATCTCCCGACCGTAGGCATCCTTCTCCACCGCACCGTGGTACTTTGCCCGTCGTGCCGGATCGGTCAGGTTCTCAATGTCGTAGCCGACTGTGAGAACCATCTGATCGGTGACAAGCCCCTTGTCCACCAAGTCCAGCACCAGTAAGTCCGTCATTTCCCGGACAACCAGCTTCGCCTTCTGCGGCTCGTAGGGACAGTGCAATACCTGACCGGAGCTGAGGCTGTTGGAGCTGGGACGGTATGCCTTGATTGCCGCAATGGTCGTAGGCTCCCAGCCCCAGGCATGGTCAATGAGCAGTTCTGCGTTCTTTCCGAACAGCTTATAAAGCAAGTCCTCGTTCCGCTCGGAACAGAGGGCAACATCGCCCATGGTGAACATCCCATTCTGCTCAAGTTTTTTCGCAATGCTCCGACCCACGCGCCAGAAATCCGTGAGGGGCTGGTGCGCCCAAAGCTCGCGCCGGAACTTCATCTCATCCAGCTCTGCAATGCGGACGCCGTTCTTGTCGGCGGGGATGTGTTTCGCCACAATATCCATTGCCACTTTGCAGAGGAAAAGATTCGTGCCGATTCCGGCGGTTGCTGTGATGCCGGTTGTTTCCAGCACATCGAGGATGATCTTCATGGCGAGGTCATGGGCCGAGAGCTGGTAGGTGGTCAGGTAGTCCGTCACATCCAGGAACACCTCGTCGATGGAGTAGACAACGATGTCCTCCGGCGCAATGTACTTGAGATAGACCTGATAGATGCGGGTGCTGTACTCCATGTAGTACGCCATCCGAGGCGGCGCAATGATGAAGTCAATGGCCAGAGACGGGTTTGCTTGCAGCTCCGAGAAGAAGTGCGATGTGCCGCCCAGCCTGCGTCCCGGCGCGTTAAGCTGCCGCCCGACATTCGCTTCTTTCACCCGCTGCTTAACTTCAAATAGCCGTCCGCGTCCGGAGATACCGTAGCTCTTGAGAGAGGGAGTAACGGCAAGGCAGATGGTCTTGTCCGTCCGGCTTTCGTCTGCTACCACGAGGTTTGTGTCCAGAGGATCTAAGCCGCGCTCCCGGCACTCCACGGAGGCGTAGAAGGATTTCAGGTCGATTGCAATGTAGGTTCTGTCTTTCATTTTCGGCTGTCCTCCTTCCCGTGATGTATAAAAGCAGGAGCTATGCTCTGCCCATCAGGTTCTCCGTCCTATCAAAGGGGCATCGGTGTCTGGGCGATCAGGATGACCGCCAGAATCGCGCCCACAAAGGCCGCAGCCCCTATGACTGCCAACATTATTTTACTGAGCTTCTTTTTCGCCGCCTTGCCAATCAGCGCGGCGCAAGCCATGCAGACAGCCGCAGCCACAAGTGCAATGCCCAGCGTTTCCCATAGCCAAGATAGTTCATATAGAATTCTCATGCGATCATCATCTCCTGTTCGTTAAACTGGAAGTTATTTTAATAAATATTTTTCAAATGCTTTGTGCGTGTCAAAGTGAACCTCTTTGAAAAATAAAACGAGCCAAATAATAAAAGCCGGAATAGCCATATATGGTGTTAAAAAATAAGACAACACTGCTCCTACTAACATTATGCCAGCCCATGTAAAACACTGATTTTTTATATCACGAGAAATATGAGCTTTATCATACAATGCCTGTTCTTCTTTCGGTAATGAATTAAATCCCGAAACAAATTTAGCCGCTTTTTCTTTAAAATTTAGCCGCTTTTTCTTTAAATATTGCAAATAACACTCCTATAATCACAAATGGAATAACCAAAACTCCACATAGCCAAAACCCTATATTCATAGTATGTTCCTCCTTCACAAATTCCGATTTATAATTTGTAATATGATTAAAAATACCCCGCATCGGAAGTGTTCTGATGCGGGGCAGGGAAGGTTTACTGGTTTTCAGCAGGTTGCGGTGCAGCAGGCTGTGCGGCTGCATCGTCTGCAGGGTCGCCGAACTGGTCGTGATAGCTGTTCAGCAGGGTCAGCTCCTGATGGCGCTGCAAGCCGTGGATGACCAGCTTTTTGATGACGTCGTAGATAACGGCGAACAGCGGCACACCCACGATCATGCCTACAAAGCCCCACAGGCCGCCAAACAGCAGGATGGCGAACAGCACCCAGAAGCTGGAAAGGCCGGTGGTGTTGCCCAGAATTTTGGGTCCGATGATGTTGCCGTCCAGCTGCTGCAAAACCAGCACGAACAGCACGAACCACAGCGCCTTGATGGGGTTCTGGATCAGGATGAGCAGCGTGGCCGGAACGGCACCGATGAAGGGGCCGAAGAAGGGGATAACATTGGTCACACCGATAATCACCGATACCAGCAGCGCACTGGGGAACTTAAAGACCAGACAGCCGATATAACACAGCACGCCGATGATGGCAGAGTCCATGATCTTGCCATTGATAAAGCCGCCGAACATTTTGTCTGCGTACTTCACTTCCTCGGTGATCAGCTGCGCCCAGCGGGGGCGGACGATGCTGTGCAGCACCAGCTTGCCCTGCTGCACGAACCGCTTGCGGCTGGCCAGCATATACACCGCCACGATGATGCCGATGATCAGGTTCTTGGCCACCGTCACCACGTTCAGCACACCGATGGCTGCGCCGCTCACAATGTTCTGCATGGAGGGCAGCAGGGTGTTCTTGAGCCATGTGTTCCATGTGTCCAGATTGGTATTCAGGGCAGCGTAAGCCGAATTGAGCAGCTCCATGATCTGCTCGTTATTCTCAATAAACTCCAGATGGTTTGCCCAGTTCATGAACTTTGTAATGTTGGCCTGCGCGGTGTAATACAGGGTAGTCACGCTGGTAATGAGCTGCGGTACGATCATCATGACCAGCGCATACACCAGCAAAAGCCCGAACAGGATGGTAAGCGCCACGGAGAGCGCATTGATCAGACCGTTCATCTTTTCCGGGATAAACCGGCGCAGAAAGTTTTCGATGCTATTGCACACAGGCTTGAGCAGATAGGCAATGACAGCACCGTAGATAAAGGGCATCAGGATGCCGGTCAGGGTAGAGATAGCCGAGCCAAAGCCGTCAAAGCGGTAAATGAGGAAAAAGAAGATGATGCTCAATGCAATGGCACCAAACCCTGCGAGCATCCCATAGAGATACGGTTTGATATGCGGCTTTTTGTCCATCATGACAAACTCCATTCCTGCTGCGGGCAGCGGGAATACCCGCAGCGCTTATTAAATTTTGTTGCTTCTGCGCCAGATGTGCAGCTTTTCAGCCTCGCGGATCAGCTCCTCGCGGAAGTCCGGGTGTGCCACGCTGATCAGAGCCTCGGCCTTTTCCCAGGAGGTCAGGCCCTTTAGGTTCACGCAGCCATACTCGGTGCACAGGTAGTGCACGTTGGCGCGGGTGTCGGTAACGATGCTGCCATTCTCCAGCGTGGGACGGATGCGGCTTTCCAGCTGGCCGGTTTTTTTATTAAAGAAGGTGGAGGACAGGCAGATAAAGCTCTTGCCACCCTTGGAAAGGTATGCGCCCAGCACGAAGTCCAGCTGACCGCCTGCGCCGGAAATGTGCTTCACACCGGCGCTCTCGGCGTTCACCTGACCAAACAGGTCGATATCCACGGCATTGTTGATGGAAATAAAGTTGTCCAGTGCGGAAATGCTGCGGATGTCGTTGGTGTAGTCCACCGGGGCAGACATACACTCCGGGTTATCGTTCAGGTAATCGTACATCTTCTGAGTGCCGGCACCGAAGGCATAGACCTGACGGCCCTTGTCCAACTGCTTGCGGCTGCCGTTGATCTTGCCGGCCTTGGCAATATCCACAAAGGCATCCACATACATCTCGGTGTGCACGCCCAGATCCTTCAGGTCGCTCTGTGCGATCAGCCCGCCGATGGCGTTGGGCATACCGCCGATGCCCAGCTGCAGGCAGGCACCATTGGGGATCTGCGGCACGATGAGGTTGGCTACCTTCAGGTCAACCTCGGTAGCGGCACCAGCAGCGGCCATCTGGCCGATGGGGGGATTTGCGCCCTCCACAATGCCGGTCACCTGAGAAACGTGTACGCAGTTCTCCATGCCGCCAAGGCAGCGCGGCATATTGGTGTTGACCTCCACGATGATCTTCTTGGCCTTTTCGCACACAGCACCCAGATGCGAAGCGCTGGGGCCGAAGTTGAAGTAGCCGTGCTCGTCCATGGGGGTCACCTGAAATACTGCCACATCCACGGGGTCGCTGCTCTCGCGGTAGTAGCGGGGCAGCTCGGAGTAGCGGATGGGGGAGTAGAAGGAGAAACCTTGTGCAATGGCCTTGCGTTCAATGCCGCCCATGTGCCAGCTGTTCCAGGTCATGTGGGCAGCAGGGTCGTCGATCTGGAAGATCTCCGGCACCCACATCAGGATGCCGCCCCGGAAGTTGACCCCTTCCAGCTCCGGCAGACGCTTTGCCAGCTCGGCATCCACGGCCACAGGGGTGTTCACAGCCCAGCCGTAGTCCACCCAGTCGCCGCTTTTGACCAGAGCGGCAGCCTGCGCAGCAGTCATAAGCTTCTGTGCGTACAGTTCCTTGCAATCCATTATAAACCATCCTCTCTTAAAATACATAAAAGAATTGTAAACAATTCTGTGCGGACAAAT
>SFNH01000098.1 GCA_004554205.1 Clostridium sp. | reverse complement strand
CCCCTGTCCACACACCTATATTCCATTTTACTCCTCCCGGTTACCGTCCCCTATTTACTCCATCCCCGTCGTTTACGCTGTTTCCGTTGGCTCCAGTTCAAAGCCGTAGTCCATCAATGCATAAGCGTCGTTAAACCAGTTGCCGTCTTGCAGCACCACCGCTATAAGCTCTCTGCCGTGGCGTTCTGCCGAAGCCACCAGCGTCCTGCCCGATTTTTTTGTAAATCCTATTTTCACCCCGTTGCCGCCTTCATAATTAAACACAGTCTTGTTCTTATTTACAAAGCTTCTGTCAGTTTCTTCGCTTGCCCATTTCTGTGCCCCGACTATCGCTCTGAAGTCCTCCCTTTTCATTGCCTCCGCAGCAATGACCGCCAAGTCACCTGCAGTAGTATAATGGTTTTCATCAAAAAGTCCGCTGGGGTTGACAAAATGTGTTCCGCTGCATCCCAGCTGCTCCGCTTTCAGGTTCATCTTTTCCACGAAAGCCTCACGGCTGCCGCCCACGCAGGCTGCAATGGCCTCAGCGCTGTCGTTTCCCGACTGGAGCATCAGGCCGTAAAGAAGCTCCTCCAGACTGAGCTTTTCGCCAGCCTTCAGGTATAGGGAGGAGCCCTCTACTCCGGCCGCCTCCACCGGAATTATCACCTTGCTGTCAGGACCCAGGCCCAGTTCATCCAAAGTTTCCAGCGTGACAAGGGCTGTCATAATCTTGGTGGTACTGGCCGGATAAAGCCTTTTCTCTGCATTTTTTTCATATAGTACCTGACCGCTGACAGCGTCAATCAGCACCGCCCCCTCCGCCGACACAGACGGCGCTTTTAATATGGCATTTACGCTTCTTTGGGGCGGTTTAAGCTCATTTTCATCTACTCTCACGGATGGGCTCATATACTCAGCCAGTCCGCCCAGCAGACCCAAACCTATACAGCAAGTCAATACCGCCGCCAACCCACGCCCTTTAATATTTATTCTTCTCATAACAAAACTCCCTTAAGCATTTTACTGCCGTGCGGGAGTAATATTACAGTTTTTATAATCGTTTTGCCTGTCTGATATGATATAATTAAAAATAATTCTATTACGGACACGAAATTGAACGGAGGATCGTCTATGAGAACGGTCATAAAGGTCGGAACGTCAACTTTGACGCACAAGACGGGAAACCTGAATATACGCCACGTCGAAGAACTTTGCAAAGTCATCAGCGACCTCAAAAATGCGGGAGACGAGATCATTCTCGTTTCATCGGGCGCGATAGGAATGGGGATAGGCAAACTTGCGCTCAGGGATAAGCCGCAGGATATGCCGTCAAAGCAAGCCGCCGCCGCAGTCGGACAGTGCGAACTCATGTATACGTACGACAAGTTATTCTCGGAATACGGTCACATCGTCGGACAGATACTCGTAACGGGCAGTGATCTCGGAAACGAGGAGAGATATACGAATTTCAAAAACACGATCAACCGTCTTCTTGAGTTTCACGCGCTCCCGATCGTCAACGAAAACGATACGGTCGCGACGGAAGAGATCGCCGTCGGAGACAACGACACGCTCGGCGCGATCGTTGCGGTCGTCGCAAATGCAGACCTGCTCATACTTCTGACCGACATCGGAGGTCTTTACACGGCGGATCCGCACACCGACAAAAACGCGAAACTTATTCCGTCCGTCACGGAACTGACCGACGAGATCGCCGCGACTGCCGGAGGTTCGGGCTCGAAGCTCGGAACCGGAGGGATGCAAACAAAACTCAAAGCGGCTGACATCTGCATGAAAAACGGGATCGACGTCATCATCGCGGACGGCTCGAAGCCCGATCTGTTATATGACATAGCGGACGGAAAACCCGTCGGAACGAGATTTTACGGGAGGAAAGACAAATGACGACCGCAGAACTTCTTGAAAACGCAGCAAAGCAAAAAAGAACCGTTGCGACCTCGACAGAGGCGCAAAGAAACGAAGCGCTTGAAAGGATTGCGGACGCGATAACCGAAAACGCCGATAAGATCATAGCCGCAAACGCGATCGACCTCGAAAACGCAAGAGGAACGATCTCGGACGTTATGCTCGACCGTTTGGCGCTTAACGAAAAGCGTGTAAAAGCGATGGCGGACGCTGTTCGGGATGTTGCGAAACTGCCCGACCCCGTCGGCAGAGAGATCGAAGAAACAACGCGCCCGAACGGATTGAAGATCACGAAAGTTTCCGTTCCGATAGGAGTTCTCGCGATCATCTACGAAAGCCGTCCGAACGTCACATCAGACGCCGCCTCGCTGGCACTCAAAAGCGGCAACGTCTGCGTTCTGCGCGGAGGAAAAGAAGCGATCAACTCAAACAAAGCGATAGTTGAAGCGTTGCGCGAAGGCTTGAAAAAAGCAGGGCTTCCCGAAGACGCGATATGCCTCGTGTCCGACACGACGAGAAACAGTTCGACGGAACTGATGACAGCGGTCGGGAAAGTCGATCTGCTGATACCCAGAGGAGGCGCGGGGCTTATAAGAGCCTGCGTCGAAAACGCGAAAGTTCCCTGCATCGAAACGGGAACCGGAATATGTCACATATACATCGACGCCGACGCCGATCTCAAAAAGGCGCTTGATATTGTCGAAAACGCAAAGACGAGCCGTCCGTCGGTCTGCAATGCGGCGGAGGTATGTCTCGTTCACGAAAAGATTGCGAAGGAGTTCCTTCCCCTGCTTCGTGAGCGTCTCGTTACAGACAGAAAAGAAAAAGGTATCACGCCTGTCGAACTCCGTCTTGACGAAAAAGCCTCAAAGATAATTCCGGGCGTCGGAGCGGGCGAAAAAGATTTCGACACCGAATTTCTCGATTACATAATGGCGGTCGGCGTGGTAAAAAGCGTCGATGAGGCGATCGGGCATATCGCTCTCCATTCAACCGGACACAGCGAGTCGATCGTCACGGAAAATGCCGAAACCGCAAAAAAATTCACCTCGGAAACAGACAGCGCGGCGGTTTACGTCAACGCGTCCACGCGCTTCACGGACGGCGGCGAATTCGGGCTCGGATGCGAAATAGGTATCTCCACACAAAAACTCCACGCCAGAGGCCCCATGGGACTTCGCGAACTTACTTCATATAAATACGTTATCCGCGGAAACGGACAGATCCGATGAAAGGACGGGAAAAACCATGAACACTTTCGGATTTATAGGTTGCGGCAACATGGGCGGAACGCTTGCGGTCGCAGTTTCAAAATCGGTCGGCGATAAGATCGCGGTCGCGGATTTTGACAGAACAAAAATCGAAAACATATCAAAACAAACGGGAGCGGACGCGCGCACAAACACGGAGGTCGCGGCGGAATGCAAGTATATTTTTCTCGGTGTCAAGCCGCAAATCCTTCCCTCGCTGATCGAAGAGATCGCGCCCGTGCTCAAAAAACGCACGGACAGGTTTGTGCTCGTCTCGATGGCGGCGGGAGTCAAAATCGAAAAGATCACAAAACTGCTCGGGAATGAATATCCGATCATAAGAATTATGCCGAATACCCCGGCGGCGGTAGGAAAGGGATTGATCGTTCATTGCGGGAACAGCCTCGTTACGGACGAAGAAACCGCCGAATTTGAAAAAGCGCTTTCGGCGGCGGGAGCGGTCGATCCTATTCCCGAAAGCCTCATAGACGCCGCCTGCGCGATCTCGGGTTGCGGTCCCGCCTTTGTGTATATATTCACGGAAGCATTGGCGGACGGCGGGGTCAGATGCGGTCTTCCGAGAGACAAAGCGCTCAGATACGCGGCGCAAACGGTTCTCGGCTCGGCGCAGATGGTTCTGGACACGGGCAGACATCCGGGAGAACTCAAAGATGCGGTCTGCAGTCCCGGAGGAAGCACGATTGCAGGCGTTGAAGCGCTTGAAGATGCGGCATTCAGAGGGGCGGCGATGAGCGCGGTCATCGAAGCGTTTGAAAAGACGAAGGAACTCGGAAAAGAATAAACCCGGTAAGACAGAAAACGTGCTTGACAGCAAAAATGTCAAGCACGCCGGGACAAAATACGGACGGCATTACAGCCGTCCGTATTGTTTTTTCTTTTTTTATTCCGCTTTTTCGGAGTTCTCGTCTTTGCCTTTGAGAAGGTCGCGGATCTCGGAAAGAAGTTCCTCGGTCGTCGGGCCTTTCGGCTCCTCTTCCTTAACTTCCTCTTCTTCCTTCTTGCGCTCAAGTTTTCTTCTCACGGTATTTATCGCTTTGATCATAAGGAATATGACCAGCGCGATCAGTATGAAGTTGATAAGCGCCTGAATAAACGCGCCGTAGCACACAGCGACCTCTTCCACGCCCTCGCTTGCGGGAGTTATCACGATCTTCAGATCAGAGAAATTGATCTTTCCGATTATGATCCCGAGAACAGGCATAATGATCTGATTTACGAGCGAATTTACGATCGCCGTAAACGCAGAGCCCATGATCAAGCCGACAGCAAGATCAATGACGCCTACAAGGCCGACACCAACAAGTACGACCTGGTGTCCTATGAGTTAGTGGCCATTCCCGGCACCGCTGCGAGCACCACCGATGCCCAAGGCAATACGGTGGAGCCTACTGAGGAGGAGTCCGCTGCTGCTTTGGAGAAGGCCGAGAAGGCCGCCGATCAGATGCTGGCCGATTACCGTGCCGGGCAGAAGCTGGAGACTCTGTCCAAGGCCGACGAATCCTATGTCTATACCAAGAAGGACAGCGGCACCTATTCCGGCGACGTGGTCACTGAATGGCTGTTTGATGGTGCCCGCAAGGCAGGTGACTCCACCGTTCTGGATTACAACTCCACCTATTATGTGGCAGTGTTCCTGGACCGCTTCCGGAACGAGACCCCCGAGATCGATGTCCGCCACATCCTGATCCAACCCGCGGCCGGCACACTCAGCGAGGGTGACGAGGGCTATGAGGCCGAACAGGCCCAGTTGAAGGCTGACGCCAAGGCCAAGGCCGAGGGCATCCTGGCCCAATGGCAGGCCGGTGAGGCCACCGAAGCTTCCTTCTCCGCTCTGGCCACGCAGGAATCCGCCGACGGCTCCAAGTACACCGGCGGCCTGATTGACGGCATCACCCCCGATTCCAGCCTGGTGGAGTCCTTTAAGAACTGGTGTCTGGACGCCAGCCGCAAGCCCGGCGACACCGGCGTGGTGGAGAGCGACTACGGTGCCCACGTCATGTACTTTGTGGGCGAGCAGCTCCCCGTCTGGAAAGCCAACGTGGTCTCCGACCTGCGGGATGCTGAGTACAGCGAGTGGCTGGAGGGCATCTCCGCCGACAGCACCATTGAGCACCACGGCTTCGGCATGAAGTTTGTGGGCTGATCCCCCCATTCGTCACACGAAGGGAGGCGGCTTTCAGGCCGCCTCCTTTTCTCCCAGGAGGACTCTATGGATCAGCGATTTCTGCGCAACGAAATGCTGTGGGGGCGGGAGGGTCAGGAACGGCTGGCCGCTGCCCACGTGATTCTGTTTGGTCTTGGCGGTGTAGGCAGCTACACGGCAGAATGCCTGGCCCGTTCCGGCATCGGAGAGCTGACCCTGGTGGACAGCGACACTGTGTCTGTCACCAACATCAACCGCCAGCTGGAGGCCGCAACCTCCACGGTGGGAATGGCAAAGGCCGACGCCGTGGCCGCCCGCATCCGGGACATCAATCCCAGCGCCATCCTGCATCCCATCCAGGCCTTGTACGACGCTGGCCACCGGGACTGCTTTTTCCCGGATGGCTGCCGCTACGACTATATTGTGGACGCCATCGATCTGGTGAGCTGCAAGCTGGACCTGCTGGAGACAGCCCGGCGGCTGAACATTCCACTGATCATGGCCCTGGGCACCGGCAACAAGCTGGACCCTACTCAGCTCCGTCTGGCGGACATCTCCGAGACATACGGCTGTCCCCTGGCGCGGGTCATGCGGAAGGAGCTGCGCAGCCGGGGTATCCATCATCAGAAGGTGGTCTTCAGCCCCGAGGAGCCCGCCCCCACCATCCAGCTGGAAGCGCCTCCTCCCGGCCGCCGCAGCGTCCCGGCCAGCAATCCCTGGGTCCCCGCCACGGCGGGACTGCTGCTGGGCAGCGCTGTGGTCCGCGATATCCTTGAGAAAGAGAGAACATCCTTATGCTGACAGGTACCCTCGTCAACGCCCTGGCCGTTCTGGCAGGCTCCGCGGCAGGATTGCTTCTGAAGTGGCTGGTCGGCCACTTCTCCAGCCGTCTCCCTGCCGGAAGCGCATCTCTGGGCCAGCGGCTCCAAACCATCATCATGCAGGGCGTGGCCCTGTGCGTACTGTATATCGGCATCAGCGGCAGCTTCAAGGGCAGCAATACCCTGATTGCCATTCTGTCCATGGTCATTGGCGCCATCATCGGAGAGCTGCTGGACCTGGACAAGCGGATGCGCCACCTGGGCGACTGGGTCCAGAAAAAGACGGAGCACCTTGTGAAAAGCGACAGTGTCGGTCCCTCCATCTCCGACGGTTTTGTCACCGCCAGCCTGCTGTTCTGTGTAGGCGCCATGGCCATTGTGGGCGCTTTGCAGGACGGTCTTACTGGCGACCACGCCACCCTTTTTGCCAAGTCCCTGCTGGACGGTATCAGTTCCATCGTCTTTTCCGCTTCCCTGGGTATCGGCGTGGCTTTCTCCGCTGTGGCCGTGTTCCTGTATCAGGGTGTTATCGCCCTGGCGGCCTCCTTCCTCTCCCCCTTTCTAGGAGAGGAAGTCATCGCGGAGATGACCTGTGTGGGCTCCCTGCTGATCGTGGCTCTGGGCCTGAACATGCTGGACCTGACGAAGATCAAAGTCATGAACCTGGTCCCGGCTATCTTTTTGCCAATCTTACTTTGCTTGTTTATGTAAACAAAAAGAGCCGCTTTCGCGGCTCTTTTTCATTCGTATAAAAAAATCCCAAGTAGCTCGAAATGAACTACTTGGGATTTCTTTTTCGAGTTGAGTC
>SFNH01000097.1 GCA_004554205.1 Clostridium sp. | reverse complement strand
CATTGCCGAAGGCAATTTTCATGGATTTTTGCCTGTAACTGTGAAGGCACTGAACAGTTACAGCAAAAGTTTTACATCCGTCGACCGAACAAAAGAGAAAACTGTGGCCGGCGACCGAACAAAAACGAAAACGCCGCCCGCGACCGAACAAAAGCAAATATTTTGGCAGCAAGTGCAAAATCCTACGCTGAACTGTTACCAACTTCCCATTGACATTATTACCTAATAATAGTAGTATTATCTGACAGTACTTAATGGAGGTCTTTTTTTATGTCCGAAAATACAGCAGTTCGAGAACAGAACAAGATGGGCA
Source organism: Clostridium sp. (assembly GCA_004554205.1). Lineage (GTDB taxonomy): Bacteria > Bacillota > Clostridia > Lachnospirales > Lachnospiraceae > Brotaphodocola. The sequence continues at coordinate 6,664 of SFNH01000097.1, read as the reverse complement.
CCATGCCGACCGGCCGGCTACTCGTCTCCATGTCCCTGCCCATGATCATTTCCATGCTGGTACAGGCATTATACAATATCATTGACAGTGTATTTGTGGCGCAGATCGGGGAGGAAGCCCTGGCGGCAGTTTCCATGGCTTTCCCGATTCAGAGCCTGATGATCGCCGTATCGACCGGTACCTGCGTCGGCGTCAACGCCCTGCTCTCCCGCTCCCTCGGTGAAAAAAACTATGAGGACGCGCGCCTCGCGGCAGTCAACGGCATTTTCCTCTCGGTCTTAAGCTTTGCCGCGTTCGCGCTGTTCGGGGTTTTCGGTTCCAGGCTATATTTTGCAAGCCAGACGTCAAACCCTGCGATCATCGAATACGGCACGCAGTACCTTGAGGTCTGCACCATTTTTTCCTTCGGTATCTTTGGGTCGATCGTGCTCGAGCGCATCATGCAGTCCACCGGGCGCACCATTTACAATATGTACTCCCAGGGCATTGGCGCGATCACCAATATCATCCTGGACCCGATCATGATCTTCGGTCTGTGCGGCGTTCCGGCGCTCGGCATCCGGGGCGCGGCGGTTGCCACGGTCATCGGCCAGATCCTCGCCATGTTTGTGGCCCTGTATTTTAACCTGACGAAAAATCCGGACGTCAGCATTGATATGCGCGGCTTTAAGCCGCACGGGCGCACCATCCGCGTTATCTACGAGGTCGGCGTCCCTTCTATCATCATGCAATCCATCACATCGGTGATGACCTACGGGATGAACCTGATCCTCATCGAGTTCTCCGCGACGGCGGTGACGGTGCTCGGCATCTATTTCAAGCTTCAGAGCTTCATTTTCATGCCGGTATTCGGGCTTAACAACGGCATGATCCCGATCATCGCCTACAATTACGGCGCGCGGAACAAGAAGCGGATCATGGACACCGCGAAATTAAGCATCGCCATCGCCGTGGGCATTATGCTGACCGGGCTTGCCATCTTCCAGCTCTTTACCCCGCAACTGCTGATGATCTTCAACGCCTCAGAGCAGCTTCTTGAGGTGGGCGTTCCGGCGCTTAGGCTCATCAGCTTAAGCTTTTTGTTCGCGGGCTACTGCATCATTGTCGGCTCCGTCTTCCAGGCGCTCGGCAACGGCGTGTATAGCCTGATCGTGTCGGCTGCGAGGCAGCTTTTCTGCATCCTTCCGCTCGCGTACCTTTTCGCAAAGGTCTTTGGGCTGCATGCCGTGTGGTATGCCTTCCCGCTCGCGGAAATCATTTCCGTGGTGGTGAGCTCCATCCTGTTTAAGCGGATTTACGATAAGAAAATTAAGGTTCTTACGCCGGCTACAGATTCGATAGAATAATGCGGAGGATGTTTGTATGTCATTAGCAGAATTATTTATCATCGCAGTCGGTCTCTCCATGGACGCCTTTGCGGTATCCGTCTGCAAGGGACTGTCCATGCAGAAAATGAACGTGAAAAATGCCGTGATCGTCGGACTGTATTTCGGCGGCTTCCAGGCGGCGATGCCGCTTCTCGGCTACGGCCTGGGAATCCGCTTCCAGCAGGCAATCACCGCCTACGACCACTGGATCGCCTTTATCCTGCTTGCCATGATCGGCGTCAACATGATCCGGGAGGCGCTCCACCCCGATGAGCAGTCCGTTGACGCCTCCGTGAAAATGGGCGATATGCTGGTGCTCGCCGTGGCGACCAGCATTGACGCGCTCGCCGTGGGCGTCACGTTCGCATTCTTAAATGTGCAGATCATCCCGGCAGTCTCCTTCATCGGCTGCACCACCTTCATCCTGTCCATTGTGGGCGTGAAGGTCGGCACAGTCTTCGGCTGCAGGTACAAGGCCCGCGCGGAGCTCGCAGGCGGAGCGATCCTGGTGCTCATGGGCGTGAAAATCTTAATCGAACATCTGTTCTTTTAAGAGGGGGGAAGGCTCATCATTATCTTACTCCGCGAACAGCACCAGCTTTTTCGCGCTGCCCTCATCATCGCTCCACACCATCAGGCGGCGCCCGACGGTCACATCGTCAAGTGTCACGATCTGACGTGTCAGGTATGGGATGATCGTGGCATCTGCCGCCACATGGTATGTCGTCCCCTCTGTGGAAGTAAGCGTCCAGTCGCCGTTTTCCTGCTGCTCCATGGACTTCACCCGGATGTACTCGGGCGCCTTAAAATCCGCCGGGATCTTCCCGATCACCATCTCGGCGGTAGTCTGCGGCGGCAGGCTCATAGTCATCGCCGGTCCGATGTACGCGTAGATGGTCTCGCCCTTTCTGATCTCGGATAACTGGATCGGGTAGCCGTTCTCCGCATCGAGGATACGACTCTTTTCCTCGGAAATATTTAACACGACCTCGCCCTGATAGGAATTCCCGGACTGGTTGTCAAGGACGATCCTTCCGCCCTCCACCTCGAGCACGGTACCCCATATCCTGTAAGGCCCCATCTCGTTTTCCTCCTGCGCTCCCGGCCCCGCGGAAGCGCTCTCCATCCTGCCGATCCCCGCCAGAATCGTCGGCGACTGTGCCATCGTAAGTCCTGCTCCCGCTGCCGCCAGAAAACCGGCGCAGCAAACTGCCGCCACTGCTATTTTATGCTTCTTTCTCATTTTATCATATCCTTTCTGATTCCTTATTACAATCAATCGTACTTTTGATCACAGACACAGTATATCAGATATCCCGCCTGAAAGCTATTGAATTATCCGTAACTTTCTCTTACAGCTTTCTTACCGTATATTTCCGGTTTTGATTGATATTTTCATTTTTATGTCTTAAAATAGGAAGCAGAAAAGCAAAGGAGTGATTTACAAAATGGAGAGATCAAAAGTATATTTTACGGATTTCCACACCGTGGCATTCGGTGACGGTCTTCCGACCAAATTAAAAAAGCTGATCAAAAAAGCCGGGATCGGCGAGATCGACATGGACGGCAAATTCGTCGCCATCAAGATGCACTTCGGCGAGCTTGGCAACATCAGCTACCTGCGCCCCAACTACGCGAAAGCAGTTGTCGACGTGGTAAAGGAGCTCGGCGGGAAACCGTTTCTGACCGACTGCAACACGATGTATCCGGGCAGCCGCAAGAACGCCCTGGAGCACCTGGAATGCGCGTGGGAGAACGGATTTACCCCGTTGACCGTCGGCTGCCCGATCCTGATCGGCGACGGTCTGAAAGGTACTGACGATGTGGACGTGCCCGTCGCGGGCGGCGAATATGTGAAAGCCGCAAAGATCGGACGCGCCGTGATGGACGCGGATGTCTTCATCAGCCTGACCCATTTTAAAGGACACGAGATGACCGGCTTTGGCGGAACCATCAAGAATATCGGCATGGGCTGCGGCTCCCGCGCGGGCAAAAAGGAGCAGCACTGCAGCGGCAAGCCGCACATCGACAAGGCGCTCTGCCGCGGCTGCCGCAAATGTCAGAAGGAATGCGCCAACGGCGGCCTGATTTTTGACGAGACCAGCCGCAAAATGCAGGTAAATGAAGAAAACTGCGTGGGCTGCGGCCGGTGTCTCGGCGCGTGCAACTTCGACGCGATCCAGTTTATCAATGACGACGCCAACGAGCTTTTAAACTGCCGCATGGCAGAGTACACCAAGGCGGTCGTGGACGGCAGGCCGAATTTCCACATTTCCCTAATCGTGGACGTCTCCCCGAACTGCGACTGCCACGGCGAGAATGACGTGCCGATCCTGCCGAACATCGGTATGTTTGCCTCCTTCGACCCGCTCGCCTTAGACCAGGCATGCGTGGACGCCTGCCTTGCCGCCGCTCCCATGCCGGGAAGCCAGCTCGCAAAGCATCTCGCGGATCCTGAGTTCCACGACCATCACGACCATTTCAAGAACTCCACGCCGGAATCGGAGTGGCGCTCCTGCCTCGAGCACGCCGCAAAGATCGGCCTTGGGAGACGCGAGTACGAGCTGGTTGACTGCAGATAGCCGCGGCTAACTACATAATAACTTTTATAAAATTTTTCTTTCCGCGCTTCACGACCATGCCGTCGCCGGAAAAATCTTCTCTTGTATACACGGCCTTGATATCCTTCATCTGTTCGCCGTTCACGGACACGCCGCCCTGCTCCACGTTTCTCCGCGCGTCGGAGCGGGACGCCGCAAGGCCGGATTTATGGAGGATGGACAGGATATCAATTTCCCCATCGACAAAATCCGTCTCCGAAAGCGTATAGGACGGCATATTTTCAAGACTTCCCTGCCCGCCGAAAAGCGCCTTCGCCGCAGTCTGCGCCTTTTCGGCCTCCTCTTTTCCGTGCACCAGCGCCGTGAGCTCATAAGCCAGGATCTCTTTCGCCTGATTCAACTGGCTGCCCTCCCACGTTTCCATCTCGTCGATCTGTTCAAGCGGCAGGAACGTCAGCATACGCAGACACTTTAAGACGTCCGCGTCGTCCACATTCCTCCAGTACTGGTAAAAATCAAACGGGGAGGTCTTGTCCGGGTCAAGCCACACCGCGCCCGACTGGGTCTTTCCCATCTTCTTTCCCTCGGAATTAAGTAACAGGGTGATCGTCATGGCGTGCGCGTCCTTGCCGAGCTTGCGGCGGATCAGCTCCGTGCCGCCCAGCATATTGCTCCACTGGTCATCACCGCCGAACTGCATATTACAGCCGTAACGCCGGAAAAGCTCATAGAAATCGTAGCTCTGCATGATCATGTAGTTAAACTCAAGGAAGCTCAAGCCCTTTTCCATGCGCTGCTTGTAGCACTCCGCGCGGAGCATATTATTGACGGAAAAGCACGCCCCGACCTCGCGTAGCAGCTCCACATAATTAAGCTGTAACAGCCAGTCCGCGTTATTCACCATCATCGCCTTCCCCTCGCCGAAGTCGATGAAACGGCTCATCTGCTTCTTAAAACAGTCGCAGTTGTGTTTAATCGTCTCCTCCGTCATCATCTGGCGCATATCGCTCCTGCCGGACGGGTCGCCGATCATCGCCGTGCCGCCGCCGATTAAGGCGATCGGCTTATTCCCCGCCATCTGCAGGCGCTTCATCAGGCACAGCGCCATAAAATGCCCCACATGCAGGCTGTCCGCGGTCGGGTCAAAGCCGATGTAAAAAGTCGCTTTCCCCTCATTTACCATCTTTTTGATCTCATCCTCGTTTGTAACCTGCGCGATCAGACCGCGGGCCACAAGCTCTTCGTAACAATTCATCGTTTCGTTCTCCTTTTCCCGTTTCTTTTACTTCCCCTGCTGAATGATTTTTGCGGCAGTCTCCACCACTTCCATCATCATGACGCTGTGCTTAAGCATCCTGTAACAGGTATCCTTCTCGTCCGCCTCGAGCTGGCGCACAAACTCGAGGAGCTCATTCGTCAGCGCCCCGCTTTTTTTGTCCTCGGAAAGCCGCACGGTCCCCTCCTTCGTGATCAGCTCCACCGTGCTCGCCGAGCTTACCGGGCCGTCCACCCGGATGCAGCCCTTCGTCCCCTGGATCACGCCGAAGCAGGGGCTTGTGGAGTCCTTCGCTCCCACGCATACCGCGTGAAAACCGTCGTACTGTAAAACCGCCGTCCCTGAGGTGTCGATTCCATTGTAACCCCTGTTTGCAAAATAATGCACACCAAGCGGCTTTCCAAACAGTCCGGTCACAAAATGGAGGTTGTAGAGATTGATGTCATACAGGCACCCGCCCGCACATTCCGGGTCAAACGCCGGGAGTATCTTCCCCGCCTCGTACTTGTCATACCGGCTGGAAATCCGGGAGTAATTGCACTGCACAAGCTTGAGCTCCCCGACGTCGGCCAGATGCTCCTTCACGGCGCGAAAATTGGAGGAATAGGGAATCTTAAACGCCTCCCACAAAAACAGCCCTCTCTCCCTCGCGAGCGCCGCAAGCTCCCTCGCCTCATCCGCCCTCACCGTAAACGGCTTCTCGCAGATCACATGCTTCCCGGAAAGAAGCGCCTGCTTTGCGTAAGGGTAATGCATATGGTTCGCAATCCCCAGATAAACCGTATCAAAATCGCCACTCTCCAAAAATGCGCCGTAGTCCGTATAGAGCGCCGGGTTTCCGTTCTCACGCGCCAGCTCTTCCCCCTTCTTTCGGCTTTTCTCCCGCACACAAAGCGCCGTCGCCGTGATCTTGGGAAGCTCTCTGATATCGCCGAACAGCTCGCCCACGATCATTCCGTTTCCCACTACGCCTAATCGCATTCTCCTGCCCTCCTTTTTATGTCAACCAATCCACTCTAATCTCCCTATTCGTCCATTATACGGCATTTCGCTCCGTTTGCCAACCGGAAAGATTCTTGAGTTTCCGCACTTTGTAATTGAGGTATGATTTCCTGTCCATATAGCAATGAAATGCACCGTTAAAAAAACATTTTCAAAAATTTGTATGCCTATTACGGACATTTATGTCCGAAAGGGGCATACAAATCGAAGGAAATGTTTTTTGCCCGGTGTGTGAATGCTATATGAGTCAGGAAATCATATGTAACCGTAAAAATGCGGAAACTCAAGGAAAGATTATCTCGATGTCACCGGCACGCGGGCGCAGAGTATATACTTACCGCGAGGGAGACCGGCGAACACTTTTGCGAGCTAATCGGGCAAGAGATAACTGTTCAGTAGGTCTGCGCATTTACTGCGCTGACCGTAAGAAAACGTGGCGGTTGTAGGCAAAAATCCCA
>SFNH01000010.1 GCA_004554205.1 Clostridium sp. | reverse complement strand
TCCTGGAGGACTTTTGCGGACTGGACGGGGCATTGGCGAAGCCAATGACATGAAATAGGCCGAAGGCCTATGAATGACCGCGGTTTGTTAAGAACGGATGAAATTCAATATGCGGTTTTGAGGGTATATACCCTTACAATGGCCCGATGGCTCAGTTGGTTAGAGCGCCGCCCTGTCACGGCGGAGGTCGTGGGTTCGAGTCCCATTCGGGTCGCTTAAGATGTATCCGCAAGGCATACATTTTTATAATATGAATATGGGGTCTTAGCTCAGCTGGGAGAGCATCTGCCTTACAAGCAGAGGGTCATAGGTTCGAGCCCTATAGGCCCCACTTTTTACACGATGCCTGTTTTACGCAGATATGGCTCAATTGGCAGAGCAGCTGATTTGTAATCAGCAGGTTATCGGTTCGAGTCCGATTATCGGCTTGTATTGACTGCCTGAGAATCAGGCGTCAATATTTTGATAAATACATGGGGGAATTCCCGAGTGGCCAAAGGGGACAGACTGTAAATCTGCTGTCGATGCCTTCAGTGGTTCGAATCCCCGCACGCTCAGGGCGGAAAAAAGACGGAAATCCTCTTAATCAGGATTTTAAGGCGGTAGATAAAGCCCGCGGCAGTTGCCGCGGGCTTTTCTCAATTCATTAAAAATAAAAATGAAGGAGAATACAGAGTGTGAAAAGCTTGTATACAAGATACACGGTCTGCTTTTTGCTCCTGACAGGACTTCTGTGTCTGCTGTTTCTCTTAAATATCAGTTCCGGGAGTGTTCCCCTGTCGGCGACGGAGATCGTAAGAATCCTTTTTGATGGCCGGCGTGAAGAGACGGCGCACCGTATTGTGTGGGATATCCGCCTGCCGCGGATACTTGCGGCGGTTATCCTCGGGGGCGCACTGTCGGTCTCGGGCTTTCTTCTCCAGACCTTTTTCTCGAATCCGATCGCAGGTCCGTTTGTCCTCGGAATTTCATCCGGGGCGAAGCTTGTGGTCTCTCTCGTGATGATTTTTCTTCTGGGGCGCGGGATTGTCATCGGTTCAGCAGGAATGATTCTGGCGGCGTTTGTGGGAGCGATGCTCTCTATGGGCGTGGTGCTCCTCATTTCCGGGAAGGTGAGGCAGATGCCGCTTTTGGTGATCTGCGGCGTGATGATCGGCTATATCTGCTCCGCGGTGACAGATTTTGTGGTTACGTTTGCGGATGACGCCAATATTGTCAACCTCCATAACTGGTCGATGGGAAGCTTTTCCGGCATCTCCTGGGAGAATGTGCGGGTGATGGCGGCGGTTACGGCTGTGACGCTTTTCCTCGTATTTCTCATGTCAAAGCCCATTGGGGCATATCAGATGGGTGAGGTTTACGCCCAGAATATGGGCGTAAATGTCCGCCATTTCCGCGTGGCGTTGATTTTATTGTCCAGCGTGCTTTCCGCCTGCGTGACGGCATTTGCGGGGCCGATCTCCTTTGTGGGGATTGCGGTGCCGCAGCTTGTGAAAACATTGTTTCGCACGGCAAAGCCGCTCTTTATCATCCCTGGATGCTTCCTGGGCGGGGCGGTGTTCTGCCTGTTCTGCGACCTGATCGCGAGAACGGCGTTCGCGCCCGCGGAGCTTTCTATCAGTTCAGTGACGGCGCTTTTTGGGGCTCCGGTGGTAATCTGTGTGATGATCCGGGGAAAGAGAACGCGCTAGAGGAGGAGGCCGGTATGCCGGAGAGGAAAGAGGAAAGAGCATACATTTCCACAGAACATTTAGCAGTGGGCTATGGCGGACATGCTCTGATCAGAGAAATCGGCATTCATGTGCGCCGGGGGGAGATCGTGACGCTCATCGGGCCGAACGGTTCCGGGAAATCCACGATCTTAAAAACCATAATCGGGCAACTCGACCTGGTTCATGGGGCGGTCTATCTCGACGGGCGTTTGATGAGGGAATTGTCGGAAAAGGAGACAGCCACACGGATGTCGGTTCTTATGACCGACCGAATCCGGCCCGAGCTTATGACCTGCTACGACGTGGTCGCGACGGGGCGCTATCCGTACACCGGGAAAATGGGGATTTTGATGGAGCATGACCGGAAAAAGGTCAGGGAGGCGCTCTCGCTGGTGCACGCCGAGGAGCTTACGGAGCGGGATTTTATGCAGATAAGCGATGGGCAGCGCCAGAGGATTCTGCTTGCCCGCGCCATTTGTCAGGAGCCGCAGGCGATCGTCCTGGATGAGCCGACCTCATTTTTGGATATCCGGCATAAGCTGGAGCTCCTCACGATTTTGAAAAATCTGGTGCGGGAGCAAAAGGTGGCGGTGCTGATGTCGCTTCACGAGCTTGATCTGGCGCAGAAGGTGTCGGATTATGTCGTCTGCGTCAATAAAAACCGTATTGAGCGCTGCGGGCCGCCGGAGGAGATTTTCACTCCTGAATATATTTCCGGGCTGTACGGGATCACAAAGGGCAGCTATCAGCCGGAATTCGGCTGTGTGGAGCTTGAGGCGGCGCAGGGAAAGCCGCGGGTATTTGTGATCGGCGGAAACGGGAGTGGGATCCCGGTGTATCGGAGACTGCAGCGCCGGGGGATCCCCTTTGCGGCGGGAGTTCTCCATGAAAATGATGTGGAGTATCCGGTGGCGCGGGCGCTGGCGGCGGAGGTTATCTCGGAGAGGCCCTTTGAGCCGGTCAGTGACGAAGCCTACGAGCGGGCGCTCTGTGTACTTATGGGCTGCGAGCAGGTCATCTGCTGTCTCTCACAGTTCGGGAGCATGAATGAAAAAAACCGTGAACTTGCTGCATTTGCAAAGAAAAATAAAAAATGAAAAATTTTTAAAAAATGTTGACAGATTCACTTTAGCGTGCTAATATGGTAACGTGATATTGAAATAGCATGATAAAATATCGTAAACAGGAGGAGGAAATTATGAAAAAGAGAATGGTAAGTGTGATGATGGCGGGCGTGATGGTATTATCACTGGCAGGCTGCGGTGGCGCCGCGAAGACGGCGGAGACGGCTGTCCAGACGGAGGCGGCTTCAAGCGCGGCGGAGACCACAGCAGCCGAGACGACGGTGGCTGAAACGACTGCGGCGGAGACCACGGCAGCGGGCGGCAAGTTTACGGTTGGCTTTGACCAGGATTTCCCGCCGATGGGCTTTGTCGGCGATAACGGCGAGTACACCGGCTTTGACCTGGAGCTTGCACAGGAGGTCGCCACGAGACTTGGACTGGAATATGTGCCGCAGCCGATCGCGTGGGATGCGAAGGATATGGAGTTAAATTCCGGCACGATTGACTGCATTTGGAACGGCTTTACTATCAACGGACGCGAGGATGCCTACACATGGACTACTCCATATATGGATAACAGTCAGGTTTTCGTTGTAGCGGCTGATTCCGGGATCACAAAGCTGTCTGACCTTGCGGGAAAGGTTGTTGAGGTTCAGGCGGATTCCTCCGCAGAGGCGGCGCTTAAGGACAATCAGGAGTTAGCGGGAACCTTTGGAACATTGCAGACGACCCCGGATTACAACACGGCATTCATGGATCTGGAGATGGGCGCGGTGGACGCCATTGCGATGGACGTGATCGTGGCCGGTTATCAGATCGAGCAGAGAGGCGAGAGCGACAAGTACCTCATTCTGGAGGAGGCGCTTGCTTCCGAGGAGTATGGCGTCGGTTTCAAGAAGGGCAATGAGGAGCTCAGGGATAAGGTTCAGGCGGCACTTGAGGAGATGGCAGAGGACGGGACCTTGGAAGAAATTTCCAATAAGTGGTTTGGGCGCAATGTTACTACCATCAAAAAGTAAAGACTGAGACGAGAGTAAAGGGCAAAGGAGCAGAAGAGATATGCAGGTCAGTACAATGGTATCGCAGTTAGCGGGAGGAATGCTTGTCAGCATTGAGATATTTTTTGTGACGCTTGTATTCTCCCTGCCCCTTGGCCTTCTGGTGGCGTTCGGGAGAATGTCGAAGAATCGTCTGGTGCAGGGCTTCGTGAAGGGCTATATATCCATCATGCGCGGCACGCCGCTGATGCTGCAGCTCATGGTGGTGTATTTTGGTCCTTACTATCTGTTCGGAATTAAGATCAAGAGCAACGATTACCGGCTGTGGGCGGCGTTTATCGGCTTTGTGATCAACTATGCGGCGTACTTCGCGGAGATTTACCGCAGCGGCATTCAGTCCATGCCGGCGGGGCAGTACGAGGCGGCGAAGCTTTTGGGCTACAGCAGATTCCAGACCTTCTTTAAGATCATTCTTCCGCAGGTCGTCAAACGGATTCTGCCGGCGGTGACAAACGAGGTGATAACGCTTGTCAAGGATACGTCGCTGGCGTTTACCATCAGCGTCCTGGAGATGTTCGCCATCGCAAAGGCGCTGGCATCCTCGCAGACCAGCATGATCCCGTTTGTGGCGGCAGGGCTGTTTTACTATGTGTTCAATCTTATTGTGGCAGTTGTTATGGAACATATAGAAAAGCGGCTTTCGTATTATCAATAGACTCGGAGGAATACCATGAACTTACTGGAAATGAATCATGTGAAAAAATCATTTGACGGGCTAGAGGTTATTCAGGATATTTCTCTGAATGTGGGCGAGGGCGAGATCGTGTCTATCATCGGGCCGTCCGGCTCCGGGAAGTCTACGCTGCTGCGCTGCGCGACGATGCTTGAGACGATGGACAGCGGGGAATTGGTCTATCTCGGTGAGAAGGCGGCGTGGAACGGCGCGGATGGGAGGACGGTGTATGCCCCGAGGCAGGAGCTTAAGAAAATTCAGCAGAATTATGGACTGGTGTTTCAGAATTTTAACCTGTTTCCGCATTACTCTGTCATGAAAAATATTACCGACGCCCCGATCACTGTCCAGAAGCGGGACAGGGAGGAAGTGTACCGCACGGCGGGAGAGCTTCTCTCAAAGATGGGGCTTGAGGACAAGGCGGACGCCTACCCCTGCCAGCTTTCCGGAGGGCAGTGCCAGCGTGTGGCGATCGCGCGCGCCCTTGCGCTGAATCCGAAGATTCTGTTTTTTGACGAGCCGACATCGGCGCTCGATCCGGAGCTGACCGGCGAGGTGCTCAAGGTGATCAAGTCGCTCGCGGAGCTTCACATCACGATGGTGATCGTCACGCACGAGATGGCGTTTGCCAGAGATATTTCCGACCGGGTCATCTTTATGGCGGGCGGCGTGATCGTGGAGGAGGGCACGCCCGAGCAGGTGTTTGCGTCCTCCAATGAGCGGACGCAGAGCTTCCTCGGCAGATACGGGGAACTGATGAAGTAGAAATATGAAAAAAGGCTTGAAAAATCTTAAATTCCTTGTAAAATAAAATTGATGCGAAAATGGGGGACACGAAGAGGCTTCCCCCTTTTTTATGAAAGGTGTTGAAACATGATTAGTGCAAATGGCGTGACCCTGCGGGTAGGCAAAAAAGCTCTGTTTGAGGATGTGAATATTAAGTTTACGGAGGGGAACTGCTACGGTCTGATCGGCGCAAACGGCGCCGGGAAGTCCACGTTTTTAAAGATCCTGTCCGGTCGTCTCGAGCCGACGAACGGTGACGTGGTGATCACACCGGGGCAGCGCCTGTCGTTTTTGCAGCAGGATCATTTTAAATATGATGAATTCCCGGTTCTGGATACGGTGATCATGGGCAATAAACGCCTCTACGACGTGATGAAGGAGAAGGACGCGATCTACATGAAGGAGGATTTCTCCGACGAGGACGGCATCCGGGCGGCGGAATTAGAGGGCGAATTTGCCGAGATGAACGGCTGGGAGGCCGAGTCGGACGCGGCGAACCTGCTTAATGGTCTCGGCGTGGATACGGAGTACCATTATACACTGATGAAGGATCTCATCGGTTCCCTGAAGGTGAAGGTGCTGCTTGCGCAGGCGCTTTTCGGAAACCCGGACATCCTGCTTCTCGACGAGCCGACGAACCATCTGGATCTCGATGCGATCGCATGGCTGGAGGAGTTCCTCATCAATTTTGAGAATACGGTCATCGTGGTTTCCCACGATCGTTATTTCCTTAACAAAGTGTGCACCAATATCGCGGACATCGACTACGGCAAGATTCAGCTCTACGCCGGAAACTATGATTTCTGGTATGAGTCGAGCCAGCTCATGGTGAAGCAGATGAAGGAAGCAAACCGGAAGAAGGAAGAGAAGATCAAGGAGCTCCAGGAGTTCATTCAGCGCTTCTCCGCAAACGCCTCCAAGTCCAGGCAGGCAACGTCGAGGAAGCGGGCGCTGGAAAAGATCGAGTTAGACGACATCAAGCCGTCGAGCCGGAAATATCCGTACATTGATTTCCGTCCGTTCCGTGAGATCGGAAATGAAGTCCTGACGGTTGAGAATCTTTCCAAGACCATAGACGGCGAGAAGATTTTAGACGGCATAAGTTTTACTTTAAACCGCGATGACAAGGTGGCGCTCGTGGGCCCGAATGAGCGCGCGAAGACGGTGCTCTTCCAGATTCTGGCGGGAGAGATGGAGCCGGACGAGGGCTCCTATAAATGGGGGCTGACGACGACCCAGTCCTACTTCCCGAAGGATAACTCCGCGGAGTTTGACAGCGACGATACGATCGTGGACTGGCTGACGCAGTATTCCCCGGAGAAGGACGTGACCTATGTGCGCGGATTCCTGGGCCGGATGCTCTTTGCCGGTGAGGACGGAGTGAAGAAGGTGCGGGTGCTCTCCGGCGGCGAGAAGGTGCGCTGTATGCTTTCCAAGCTGATGATCTCCGGCGCGAATGTGCTGATGTTAGACGAGCCGACAGACCATCTTGACATGGAGGCGATCACGGCGTTAAATAACGGCCTGATGAAGTTTCCGGGCGTGCTGATCTTTTCATCCCGCGACCATCAGATCGTGCAGACGACGGCAAACCGGATCATGGAGATTGTGAATGGTCAGCTCATCGACAAGATCACGACCTATGACGAATACTTAGAGAGCGACGAAATGGCGCGGAAGCGTTTTGTCTTCGCCGCTACGGACTCCCAGGAGGATGACGATTAAGACCGGAAGTAAGGAAACAAACAAATATATACCAGGAGGGATAGGCTATGTCTTATGTAGACGAGATTTACGCAAGGGTGGTGGAGCAGAATCCGGGAGAGGCGGAGTTTCACCAGGCAGTAAAGGAGGTTCTGGATTCTCTGCGTCTGGTGATTGACGCAAACGAGGAGAAATACCGCAGGATGGCGCTTTTGGAGCGGCTGGTTGAGCCGGAGCGCATCATTTCTTTCCGCGTGCCGTGGGTGGACGACGCCGGGCAGGTACAGGTCAACAAGGGCTACCGCGTGCAGTTCAATAGCGCGATCGGGCCGTACAAGGGCGGTCTGCGCCTGCACCCGTCCGTAAACCAGGGCATCTTAAAATTCCTGGGCTTCGAGCAGGTGTTTAAGAATTCTCTGACCGGGCTTCCGATCGGCGGCGGCAAGGGCGGTTCCAACTTTGACCCGAAGGGCAAATCCGACCGCGAGGTGATGGCATTCTGCCAGAGCTTCATGACCGAGCTTTACAAGTATATCGGCGCGGACGAGGACGTCCCGGCGGGCGACATCGGTGTGGGCGCAAGAGAGATCGGATTTCTGTATGGCCAGTACAAGAGACTGACCGGGCTGTACGAGGGCGTTCTGACCGGCAAGGGGCTGACCTACGGCGGTTCCCTTGTGAGGACCCAGGCGACCGGCTACGGGCTGATCTACATTCTGGATGAGATGTTAAAGCACAACGGCAGGGAGCTTGCAGGAAAGACTGTGCTCGTATCCGGCTCCGGGAATGTGGCGATCTACGCGACCGAGAAAGCACAGCAGCTTGGCGCAAAGGTCGTTGCCATGAGCGATTCCAACGGCTACATCTATGATCCGGACGGCATTAAGCTTGACGTGGTTAAGGAGATCAAGGAGGTGCGCCGCGGACGCATCAAAGAGTACGCCGATGCGGTTCCGGCCGCGAAGTACACCGAGGGCAGGGGCATCTGGACGATCCCGTGCGATATCGCGCTTCCGTGTGCGACCCAGAACGAGCTGAATTTAGACGACGCAAAGACATTAAAGGCAAACGGCTGCTTCGCGGTTGCGGAGGGCGCGAATATGCCGTCCACAAGAGAGGCGACGGACTTCTTCCTCGAGAGCGGTATGCTGTTTATGCCGGGCAAGGCGGCGAACGCGGGCGGCGTGGCAACCTCCGCCCTGGAGATGAGCCAGAACAGCCTGAGACTGTCCTGGACCTTCGAGGAGGTGGACGTGAAGCTTAAGGACATCATGGTCAACATCTTTGCCAAGGCAGACGACGCCGCGAGACGCTACGGCGTGGAGGGCAACTATGTGGCGGGCGCGAACATTGCCGGTTTTGAGAAGGTAGTGGACGCTATGATGGCGCAGGGGATTGTTTAACAAAACTCCACGCAGTTTTTATTGACGAAAGCGGAGAAATTGCATATAATACGCGCAGAGACTAAAGGCGAAGGAGTTTCTTCGCCTTTTTCTGCCTGGCATAGGGCAGACGGGATCAGAAAGTAAGAAGGTGGCAGAATGCATAAGTTTTTGCGCAGTATCGGTTTTGGCAAATTTCAGAAAAAGCGGGATATCGAGGCATTGCTTAAGAAGCTGGAGAAAATCGCGGTCAGGCAATGTCTTACGATTGATGCGGACACCACCCTCTGTGAGCTTCGCGCGGAGGTTGCGCCCGGCATGGGGATCGTGATGGCGGGCGAGATGGGCGAGCAGGGCACATTCCGGCGGGAGTATTATTATCCTTATCTTTCAGGTACGGATATCTCGTCCGAAGCGGACTGCAATATCCAGCGCCACGCCGAAAAGGAGACGTATGCGGGGCTTTTGGACGAGTACCGGGTCGGCATCTCCCTGATCTTTTATCTGGACAATGGTTTCGAGTACCGGGAGCGGGAGGCCTCACGCGCACCGCGGAAGGTGGAGTCTGTGAACCTGTCCGGTCTTGCGGGGGAAGGAAAGATCCTGCTGCCGCTCTATAAGACACGGAAGCAGATTGAGATGGCGCGGGTGGCCGCAAGGGACCGCTGCAGCCTTTTGGAGGCGGCGAAGAACGGCGATGAGGACGCCATGGAGACGCTGACGATCGAGGACATTGACCTCTACTCCCAGATTTCCCGGCGCGCGATGAAGGAGGACATCTATTCCATTGTTGATTCCTGCTTTATGCCCTGCGGCATCGAATGCGACCAGTACTCGGTCATCGGCGAGATCGTTGAAATCGAGGAGAAGAAAAACATGGTGAGCGGTGAGCTCGTCTATGACCTGACGCTGAAATGCAGTGATATGATATTCCATGTCGCGATTGCGGAAAATGACCTGCTCGGCGAGCCGAAGATCGGACGCCGCTTCAAGGGCCAGATCTGGATGCAGGGCGTGGCGAAGTTTGCGGAAGGTTAAGGCTAGCGGGTCAAACTGAACTGTTACAACTAAACCATGTTTTGCCGTGTTTGGACTTGACGCCGGTTGCTTTTTTGAATATAATAGATACGGGCTTTGGCGCAGGCGAAGCCCGGTGTCATAAAATGTCGCTATAGCTCAGTTGGATAGAGCGACCGCCTCCTAAGCGGTAGGCCGGAGGTTCAAATCCTCTTAGCGACGCTTGCTGATGAAGCCGGAAGTCTTTTTAAGAACTTTTGGCTTTTTTAGGTTTTTGTGATAGTGTAAGGGAGAAAAGACGGGGCCTATGAGTGATTACATCGTATTTGATTTGGAATGGAACCAGAGCGCCGAGCCTGAGAATTCCACTCCGGATTTCCCGTTTGAGATCATCGAGATCGGCGCGGTGAAGCTTGACGGGCAGTTTCGCATTGTGGGGGAGTTTCACAGGCTGGTCTGTCCGCAGGTGTATACGCAGATGCACTATATGATCTCGGAAGTGACTCACATGAATATGCGGGAATTAAGAAAGCAAGGCGAGCCGTTTCCCGAGGCGGTAGCGGATTTTATCCGGTGGTGCGGCAAGGAGCCGGTATTCTGCACCTGGGGCTCGATGGACCTGACGGAGCTGCAGCGGAATATGGCATTTTACAGGATAGAGAATCCGCTCCCGAAGCCATTGTTTTACTATGATGTGCAGAAGCTCTACGGGCTGTTCTTCAGTGACGGGAAGAAGCTGTCTCTTGACACCGCGGTGGAGGAGCTTAAAATCCCGAGGGAGCGGCCTTTTCACCGGGCGGCGGACGATGCTTTCTACACGGCGAGGGTGCTTGAGGAGCTTTACAGGGAGGTGGGCTCGGAGGCGATCCTGCCCTACCGCTCGATCGACTATTATCGCCTGCCGGATAATCGTGACGAGGAGATTTTTGAGCGGTTTCCCGGATACTCCAAATATGTGTCCCGGATTTTCCCGACGAAGGAGGACGCCATGAGGGATAAGGGCGTCACGGAAATGAAATGTTACGAGTGCGGGCGCAGCCTGCGAAAAAGGGTGCACTGGTTCACGCCAAACCAGAAGGTCTATTACGGCCTGGCAATCTGCCCGGAGCATGGGTATTTAAAGGGCAAGATACGCCTGAAAAAGGTGGATGAGATCAGGGTGTTTGTGGTGAGGACACTGAAGCTTACAGATGAGGAGGGCGCGGCGAAGATCATGGGGCGCAGGGAGAACGTGCGGAAAAAACGCGCGGAGCGCAGCCGGGCGAGGCGGAGACGCCGGGATGACTAAAAAAGAGTTCCGCTTGCGGAACTCTCGCGTCTTATTAAGCGGCTGCGTCAGCAGTCCATTATGACAGCCCCTTGTCTTTTTTGTCGAGAAACGATTTGTGTTTTTTCGGTCTGCGTGCCGGTCCGGTCTGGCGCAGCATGGAATCCGAGCGTTTCTGCTTCATGAGAAGGTCAAAATCCGCGGTTGATACCCCGATATCCTTAAGCCGCTGCTTGCGGCGCATATCGCGCAGTTCGCGTTCTGCTTTCTCCCTCTCCCTGGTAAAATATCTCAGCGCCAGGAATGCGCCGATCACAAGGGAAACGATAAGGAGAATGGCGAGCGTTTTCCACACGATCGGCGGGATATGCAGACGAAATCTGCCGGAGTCCTCCGGTGAGCGCTTCCCGGCGTCAGCCGCCGCGCTCCGTGCGGACAGATTCGCGGCGGAGAGAGCCGCACCGCTTTCTGCATTCCCTGATTCGTCAATAGCTGATTCCGACCTCACCTCGGCGACCGACTGGGTCGCGCTTTGTCCTGGTTCATTGCGCGTAAGCCAGGCCGCGCCGACCTCTACGTCACCATACTTGTAGAGAATGCGGGCGATGGCGCGCTCAGGCGCGGAGTCCAGAAGATCGTAGGAGATTGTCGAGACAACATCGGAAAAATCCGCCGTGCGCGGCAGAGTGATCCGGCAATCCTGCTGCAAATGAAGAATGGACAGGTCCGCGGTGGGGAGACCCGCGATCGTCATGTCATCAGAGACGGACGAGTAGGTTGTATCAAAATCTGATACATTCACAGTGTAAAAATTGGCAAAGCCAAAGTCTAACAGCGCCTTTGTGTCGGTATAGTGCGTCTGCTGTCCATTTAAGATCACTACGATCAGCTTCATATCCCCGCGTTCGGCGCAGGTTACTAATGTATTGCCGGCAAGGGAGGTATAGCCGGTCTTTCCGCCGATCACGCCGGGATAATACTGCGATGTGTTTTTTTTCATCATCCGGTGACCGGGGTAGACGCGCATACCGTCCGGATTCCGCCTGGTGGGTGGAAGGTCGTAGTAGAGGCTTGAGTCGATGGCGACAAACGTTTCGTTCCGGAATGCTGCCTGCGCGATCAGCGCCATATCGTAGGCGGAGGTATAGTGGTACGGATCATTTAAGCCGCTTGGGTTATTAAAATGAGTCGATTTGCATCCGAGCTGTTCCGCCCTCTGGTTCATCATGGCGGTGAATGCCTGGATGGAACCGGCGGTGTGCTCCGCCAGAGCGTTCGCCACCTCGTTCGCTGATTTGAGCATCATGGCGTACAGGCAGTCGCGCACGGTGAGCTTGTCACCGACATCCATGCCGGCGCTGCTGCTCCCGGATTCCACACTGTAGACGGCGCTTTTAGAGAAGGTCACCACATCGTCGAGACTGCAGTTTTCAAGGACGACCAGAGCCGTCATGATCTTTGTGATACTGGCGGGGTAGTAGACGGCATCTATGTTTTTGCCGTACAGCACCGCGCCGGAGTTCGCATCCATCAGAATGCCGCCCTCGGCGGAAATGGATACATTGTCGGGCCATGACGGGGCCGCCCATGCCTTCCGGGACAGAGCGCCGCCAATCAGCGCCAGACACAACAAAAAAGTTACGATTCGTTTCATTTCAATGTATCTCTCCCTTTTGATTTTGAGGAGCCGAAAAATATTCTAACCTTTAGTATAATGGAAAATGTGGGATATGTAAAGAAAATATTACGGAACTATTACAGAAATGTGGGAGAAAAACCCACTTACGCAGGTTTTTTTCCACATTTAAGATAGCGAAGCCATAAAATACAGGCGATAAACACAAGAATCACGGAGATACCATAGGTAATTGCGATCCGCGCCGCCGTATCCACAAAGAACGGTTCGGGCACAATATTGATCAGAAGGTCTGTGGACGGGTCGAGTATCCACAGGTCGTTCCGGAAAAAGATTTTGTGGAAAAGGACAAAGTATTTCGTAAAATCTGTGGATATGACGGCGGCGAGAGCAGCGAGCACGCCGAAAAAAAGCGCCGTCCCGATACAGAGCATTCCCGGAAGCAGTCTTTTTACATCTGCCTTCAGCGCAAACAAAAGGGCGATACAGGCGGCGATCGTCGCAAGGCATATGCGCCGCAGGGCAAGCCCGCCCAAAAACAGACCGCGCACGTCCTCCATGTGGGCGATCTCCCGTGTATTGAAGAATTCGCGCGGCTCGCCGCTTACGGTGGCGGTAATATGCAGATCGGCGCGCCTGCCGCGCAGGTACGCCATCATCTCGCGGGTCACATAGAGCAGGTCGTCCATCTCCATGTCCACTTCATCTAAAACATGGTATTTTGTGTATTCTTTTTCATAGTAGCCGGGCGTCCAGTACGCGACTGCCTCAACGGATGTGATGAGCAGCGCGGTCATAAGCGCGAAGGCGCAGAGGATTCCAAGCAGTCTGTGGATGATCTTCATGGCATTGTCTGATCCTTTCCTTTAGTTTACGGATAATATTTTATTATCTTTCGGTGAAAAAGTCCAGAATAATAATAGTTTGGTCGCATGGCTGAACTGTTACCATTTGACAAATTCACCGTGTTTTTCTATACTGGGATTATTGCAGAATGCCGGGAGGTGTGTGGACGAAATGCTTAATGATATCAACCTGTTTTTTGTCATGGAGATGATCGGGACGGTGGCGTTTGCCTGTTCGGGCGGAATGGTGGCGATAAAAAAGCAGCTCGACCTTCTGGGGATCGTCGTGCTGGGAGTGACGACCGCAGTGGGCGGTGGGATGATCCGGGATCTGCTGATCGGTATCCATCCGCCGACGCTGTTTGTAAACCCTGTTTATGTGCTGGCGGCGTTTCTCGCGGTCATGGCGCTGTTCGCCATCGCGAAATACCGGCGCATCACGCTGACGATGCTCGAATCGGCGGAGTATGAGCGCGTGACGAACCTTTTGGACGCGATCGGGTTAGGCGCATTCACGGTTGTCGGTATTGACACTGCCATCGAGGCGGGGTTTGCGGAATACCGCTTTCTGATGATATTCCTTGGCGTCATCACCGGCGTGGGCGGCGGTATTCTGCGGGATATCATGGCGGGGCAGACGCCGGCGGTGTTAAAGAAGCATGTCTATGCCTGCGCGTCGATCGCGGGGGCGGTGTGCTATGTGGCGCTGCTCGACTGTCTCGACATGGATCTTGCAATGGTCATAAGCGCGGTTCTGGTGGTGGTGATCCGGGTGCTGGCGAGGCATTATAAATGGAATCTGCCGCGGGCGATGTAAGTGTGCGGCCCTGGCGACAGTCTCTACGGCTGCGGACGCTTCGGGTGCGGTATCCACATCGTTTTTGGCTGCTGTAAGCTTTACAGCCCAGAACAGAAAAAGGATGCACAGGATGGGAAGCAGCAGTTTTAAGAAGACCCGCAGCATAGCAGGGGGAGCGCCTTTTGCCCGGCGTCTCCCGAGACTTCGCGAAAAAACGCGAACCTCCTGTGAGAGGATGCGGTATGCTTCTTTCGCATGGCGGGCGTCGGCGTCACCTTCATGGACGGCCCTGTTGCCGATCATGCGGATCGTGTGGTAATGACCGCAGGCGGACTTTGAGATCCGGCGCTTCCGGTACAGGGAATCGATCATTGTCTTTAAATCGCCGGCGGCGCTTAAACCGGCGCGCTCGCAGCGCAGCTTCACCATGAATTCCAGTGTCTGGCGCGCCTTAGCCATGGAGGCGTTGTATTCTCCGCGGCGGATGAGACGTTTTGTGTCACTTACGCCCTGCTGGATTTTTGTAAGACGGTTGTCTTTAGCTGTCGCCATGTGCGCCCTCCTTTCCAGGGTTCATATGGATAGTGTAGCATAAAATCGCGAATCGTGCACGTACTGCTTGCAAAGAATGAGTGGTTTTGTTACAATAAAGCTACAGCGCAAAGAGCAGATCCGGAGGAAGAAGGATTATGAGATTACGCCATATTCGGGGGGCGGAGGAAGCGGTTGCGGAAAGTCCCTATGTGATCCGGCAGCCGTTACAGTACAGGGGCAGGTTTGCGGAGCTTTTCGGCAATGACCATCCGATCGAGATCGAGGTGGGCATGGGAAAGGGAAAGTTCATCATGGAGCTTGCCGGCCGTCACCCGGACGTCAATTTCATCGGGATTGAGCGCTACCCCAGCGTGCTTTTGCGCGCGCTTAAAAAGCGCGGCGAGCTGGAGCTTCCGAATATTTATTTTCTGTGTGTGGATGCGAGGGAGCTCTCCGACATTTTCGCGCCGGGCGAGGTGGACAGGATCTACCTGAATTTTTCCGACCCGTGGCCGAAAGACCGCCACGCAAAAAGACGGCTGACCTCGCCGGACTTTATGAGGGTGTATGACGCGGTGCTTGCCCGGGACGGGAGGCTGGAGTTCAAGACCGATAATCAGGAGCTGTTTACCTACTCGCTCCGGTCGATTCCGGAGGCGGGGTGGCGGATCGAGGCATTTACCCGTGACCTTCACCACAGCGAACTGGCGGAGGGAAATGTCATGACGGAGTACGAGACAAAATTTTCCGCCATGGGAAATCCAATCTGTAAGCTGGTTGCAAGCCGTTAAAATTGCATATACTGTAAGGAAGAAGCATTACGGTGATGCCGGATGGATTTAAAGACAAGAATTACCCGCAGCCTGCGCAGCTCCACGAGTGACAAGGAGGCGCTGAACCGACAGGTGTTAAAGTGGCATAAGAACCTCAAGGAAGTGGAAAAGACGCTGAACCGCGGCCGGGGAAAATAAAAAAAGGAGATTATGACTTATGGAAAAGAAATTTACAACGGAAAATTTTGACGCAGAGGTTCTTAAGGCAGACAAGCCCGTCCTGGTGGATTTCTATGCGGACTGGTGCGGCCCCTGCAAGATGATGGCTCCGGTGGTAGAAAAGCTCGCACAGGACTTTGAGGGGACTGCCGTTGTCGGCAAGCTGAATGTGGATGAGAATGAGGAGATCGCCATGCGCTACGGCGTGATGACGATTCCGACCCTGATCGTCTTTAAGAACGGCGAGGTGGTGAAAAAGACGGTCGGCTTACAGCCCAGAGAAGACGTTGAGCAGATGCTCCGCAACGCCTAGGCGCGGCGCGCACAAACGCTGTTACTAAAAGTGCAAAAAAAGTGAAAAAAAGGCTTGACTTTTTTTTGCTCATGCGATAAAATAATGCTCGTGTCGTTGATAACAGTAAATCGGCACGGGCAAGATAAGCACCCTTAGCTCAGTTGGTAGAGCAGTAGACTCTTAATCTATTTGTCCAGGGTTCGAGTCCCTGAGGGTGCAGTAGAAAGTCTCGTTTTGACGGACTGTGAGCCGTTGGGGTGGGGCTTTTTTTATTTCATAGGAAAGCAAAATTTTCCTCTGATTGAAACCTTCCGCGAAATATGTTAAGATAGACATAATTCGACAAAGCGGAGGCTGTTTTTATATATGATACATAGAGATAGAAGGATAATATCAGGAGTACGGGGGGTCGCCGCCGCGCTGCTTATGGCAGGGCTTCTAGCGGGGTGCGGCGGGGGGCAGACCGCGGATGCGACCACGACCGCGACGGAGGAGGAGATCGTCCTTTTGGAAGAGACACTCCCGCAGACGGCGCCGGATGAGACGGTGATGGAGATGTCCCCGGACGGGCCGCTGCTTCCGTCCGTGGCGGGTGTGGACGCGGAGTATTCCGAGCCGATCCCCGACTATCTTCGGGTGGGGGAGACGCACCCGGTCGTTGAAAAGCTTCAGCAGCGCTTGATGGATCTGGGCTTTATGGATAACGATGAGCCGACGGATTACTACGGCGAGGTGACGCAGAACGCGGTGAAGATCTACCAGCGCCAGAATAAGCTGACACAGGACGGCGTGATCGGGCCGGAGACATTAGACGCGATCATGTCGCCGGACGCGAAGTATTACGCGGCGCAGAAGGGCGACGAGGGCAGTGATATTGAGCGCATTCAGTCCCGCCTGTACGAGCTCGGCTACCTGGCGGAGCAGAGTCAGATCACGGGCAATTTCGGCGACGCCACCGAGGAGGCGGTAAAGAAGCTCCAGAATGTCAACGGCATCGACCAAGACGGCAAGGTCGGGCGCAAGACCACGAACCTCCTCTACAGCGATGAGGTGAAGGCGAATATGCTCTCCTACGGTGAGAAGAGCGATGTTGTCCTGGCGGCGCAGAAGCGGCTCAAGGAGCTGGGCTACATGACAACCGACCCGGACGGCTCCTATGGAAACGATACCATAATCGCGGTAAAGCAGTTCCAGTCGCGCAACGATCAGGTTGTGGACGGCTATCTGGGGCCATCTACGCGGATCGCCCTAAACAGCCCGGATGCTGTTCCAAACGGCTTAAGGCTGGGAGATAGCGGCGATAATATCAGACAGGTTCAGAACCTGTTAAAAAAATTAGGATACTTGAATTCAGGGAATGTGACAGGATACTATGGAGAGAAGACGGAGGACGCGGTCAGGCTGTTCCAGCGCACGAACAATCTGAGTGCGGACGGGATCGCGGGGGCGCACACGATGGCGAAGCTGACCAGCAGCGACGCGAAAAAGGCGCCTGCCAACAGGCCCGCCCAGAGCAGCGGCGGTTCGTCTTCCGGCGGTGGCGCTCAGCCGGCGCAGGGCGGCGGTTCATCTTCCGGCGGCAGTACCGCGGTTCCCGATACCGGAACGGCGAGCGGGGGCGCGAGCGCGCTGATTGCCGTGGCGAGCTCAAAGATCGGCTGCCCGTATGTCTGGGGGGCGAAAGGCCCCAATGCGTTTGACTGCTCCGGTTTCGTGTACTGGTGCTTAAATCAGGTGGGCGTCCGCCAGAGCTATATCACGTCCGCGGGCTGGCGGAACGTAGGAAGATACACGAGGATCGGGAGCTTCTCCGAGCTGCGCGCAGGCGACATCATCGTCGTGAGCGGTCATGTCGGGATCGTGGCAGGCGGAGGCACGGTCATTGACGCCTCCTCCGGAAACGGAAAGGTGGTACACCGATCGCTTAGCTCCTGGTGGGCTAACAACTTCATCTGCGGATGGCGGGTATTTGGGTAGGAGGCGAATGTCTCCTATCTTTCTTTTAGCTTAAATCCGATCCTGACTTTAAACAGGTCTCCGTCGATCAGGATCTCAAACGTCCCGCCCTGGAGCTTCGTCAGGCTCTGCGCGATCGAAAGTCCCAGCCCGCTGCCCTCCGTGGTGCGCGATACATCGCCGCGCACAAAGCGTTCGGTCAGCTCGTCTCCCTGCACATTAAGCGGAGACTCCGACACATTCTTGATGGTAAAATATACCCATCCATCCGCCTGGGTCAGCTCTGTGTAGACACGGCTGTGTTCCATCGCGTACTTAAACGCGTTGTTGTAAACATTTTCCAGGACGCGCCACAGACGCCGCCCGTCCGCCTCGATCAGAATGCCGGTTTCGGGAAGCTGCGAGACAAGCTCCAGATTCCGCGTGGCGAACTTTTCCTCAAATTCTCCGCCAGCCTGCCAGATCATTTCCACGAGGTCGAGCGTAGCCATTTCCAGCTTTACGTTGCCTGAGCTTGCTTTCGACGCCTCAACCAGATCTTCCGTCAGGTTCTTTAGGCGCTGCGACTTCTGATCCAGCACCCTCAAATATTCCTGCGCCTTTTCCCCCGGCAGATTCTCACGCTTCAGCAGATCCACATAGTTGATAATGGAGGTCAGGGGCGTCTTTAAGTCGTGCGAAACGTTGGTGATCAGATCCGCTTTCAGCCGCTCGCTCTTAACCTGATCCTGAAGCGCCTGCTCAAGTCCTGTGCCGATGCGGTTGATCATCTGCCCCATCTGAAATTCCTTGCCCGACAGACCGTTTAAATCCATCTGGTAGGCGGTATCGCCGCCGGCAATTTTCGAGATGGCGTCGGCGATCCGGTCTTCCTGGTGCGAGCGGTTGAAAAGACTGCGGAAGGTACGGTAATCGATCACGACAAGCGCAAGGAGAAGCGCTGCCAAAAGAAGAATCGCGGGCGGATAGGCGCGGAATTTTAAGCATACCGCCATCAGCGCCACGCCCCCCGCCTGGGCGGCGACAAAAGCCGCGTACAGGCACAGCAGCCGCCGGGAAAAGGTATGATCCGCAAAGTAGGAATCGAGGTCTTCTTTTAAGCGGTGCAGTACGCTGTTTTCCCAGAGCTTACGGCACTTGTACCGCCTTAGAAGGCTGAACGCGCCGACCATGCAGCAGCCGTATATAATGACGGCGTTCATCATGTATTCGGCAAAGTCCCAGTGAGCTTGCCCGGTCAGCAGATGAATCAGGCGGTAGCCGATCTTTTCTCCGAGAAACAGCATAAACATCGTGCAGATTGCGACAAGCGCCACACAGCTCTCGGTGGTGATCGTGTCAAAGCTGTGGAGACAGGGCTCCACACGCTCCTCTGTGCGGTAGCCGGATACGCGGATCAGATAATACAGTGTCGCAAGACATCCGATGACGCCGATTATCAGTCCCAGGACAGCCTCAAAAAGCCGTGAGAGGAGATGCTGATACTCCGCGGCCTGCCTCGCGTAGACGTCGTCGACGGGATAGCTCGTGTCCACGGCCACGGTCACCTGGTAGCCGTCCGCGTCGTACAGATTGTTTTTCTCCATCTCGGCCGTCATGTTCTGAGGGATTTCCCGCAGGTTTGTGTCAATTAAGACAGAATCACCCCGGAAGGAGCAATATCGCCCGAGGCTTTCAAGCTGCTCTTTTGTCATGTCTCCGGCATTGGTGTAAACCGAGAGCGGCTCCCCGTCATCCTCATAGAAGATCTTAAAGTACAGGTTGGTCGGCTCCGTCATCATGCGGTAGTGGACGATGTAATACTCGCTTAAACAGTCCAGGACCTCCTTTGAGAGATTGAGAAGCGAGGTGTAGGCGTCGCCCGGCTCGCTCAAAGTCGCGTTTGGATTGTAGGCGCGCCAGATCACTCTCTGATCCGGCGCGCCGGAGGCGTCGCCATAGATGAGGGAGTCATGCATCACCTCGAATTCGTCGTTTAAGTAGAAGCCCTGGTTCCTTGCGTACCGCAGGACCTCCTCCAGCGTGTAGATGATCTCCGGCCCGTCGCCGCTTGCCACGGAAAACATCTGGTTCGACAGGTCGAGGGCGCCGTCCGTCTCGAAGATGTCGCGATAAGCCACATACTTTAAAATGTGGTCTACGTCCTCCTGGAACTGCTCCTCAAACCGGGGGGAATCCTCATAGCCGCGCTTAAAGATCTGCGAAAGCCCGTCTCCGGCCTGAGTATTTACATAGATCACGCTGATTCCGGCCACTGCGAGCGAAAGAAAGATGATGTGCAGCAGGACGGCGATATTTTTCCTGATCTGCATGGAATAGTCTTTTAATTTCATGGAAGTCTCCTATTGTTTCTCAATCTTGTATCCGACGCCCCACACGACCTTTAGGTAGCGCGGCTCCCGCGGGTTGATCTCGATCTTTTCGCGGATGTGCCGGATGTGGACGGCGACGGTATTGTCCGCGCCGATCGCCTCCTCATTCCAGATCTGCTCGTAAATTTCGTCGATGGAGAATACCTTTCCGGCATTTTTTACCAGGAGCAGCAGGATATTGTACTCGATCGGGGTCAGCTTGATGGGCTCGTCGTCCACCCAGACTTCCTTGGTGTCGTCGTTGATCACGAGACCGCCGCACCGATAGACCTTCTCGCCTGCCGGCTGGCTTACGTTGCCGAGCTGCGTGTAGCGGCGGAGCTGGGATTTGACGCGCGCCATCAGCTCCAGCGGATTGAAGGGCTTGGAGAGGTAATCATCCGCGCCGATATTTAAGCCCAGGATCTTGTCGGTGTCCTCCGACTTGGCGGAGAGAATGATGATCGGGATGCTGCTGGTCTCGCGAACCTTGAGCGTGGTGCGGATGCCGTCGAGTCCCGGCATCATCACATCGATGATCATCAGATCGACCTCCTGCTTTTCGAGGATTTCCAGCGCCTCGTAGCCGTCATACGCCCTGACGACATGAAAGCCCTCTCCAGCGAGGTAAATATCTATGGCGTCCACAATCTCTTTGTCATCATCACACACTAAAATGGTCTGCATACGTTCCTCCTCTGAATCGCAATCGATTTACCTTTAGTATACAACAAAAAAGGCCTCACCGCAATCGGCAAGGCCTCACTTAGTGCCAAAGTATTCGCTTTTGTTCGCTCTCCCTCACAGCGGGGTTTATACAGCGGCGTATTGCTGAACTGTTATAAAACATCAGGTGTAGTCGCAGACATTCAGCCACTGGTGAAGCAGCTCTGCTTCCTCCGGGCGCTTCTTGGTAAGCTGCGCGGCGGCCACGAGAGGCAGCCACTGCTGAACGTAGCGCTTGTCCGTACCCGTCTTTTTGCAGAACAGATCCATGTACTTGTCCGCAACCTCCTGGCTGTGCAGGCAGAACAGCAGGTAGGTTCTTGCCACGTCGGCGCTCGCGTTGCCCTGGGTCGCGTGAACCCAGTCGAGCACAAACATGGCGCCGTCCGGTCTGACGATGATATTGTCCGGCTGGAAGTCGCCGTGGCACAGCTTCACATGCTTCGGCGTGCTGTCAAGCCTTGTGAGAAGGTCGTAGCGGTTGGCGGCGTTTAATTCCTCGATCTCGGAGATCTGGCGCGCCATCTTATCCTTCAGCTTGTTTAACAGCGGACAGGTCCTGGAATGGATCATAAGCTGCAGATCCGCCATCTGATCGAGATACTCGTCCATCTTATCCGGGTTCTCTACCATAAGCTGTTTGAGCGTCTTGCCTTCGATAAAGTCCTTGGTGATGGACCAGCAGCCGTCCTCCTCGACGGAGACCGCCAGAGTGGCGGGAATGTTGATGCCGCCGAGCTCCTCGATCCTGGCGCTGATAAGCGCTTCATTTAATACCTCCGCTTTCGGGAAGCCCTTGCAGAACACCTTGATCGCCTTGTCGCCGTCGCGGTAAACACTCTTGGTCGCGTTGCTGGATACTAACTCTCTTGCCATACGAAATACTCCTTCCTTTTTGTTGTTGCCGACTATCCAAGTAAATCCAATAAATTCATTTTACTACAAAAATGCCGGAATGTCACTCACTTTTTGATAAATTTTTAACGAGCCAACAGCTCTATGTTCGGTCGCCGGATGTAATGCTTTTTCTCGCAAGCTCGCAAAAGCATTCACCGGTCTCCCTCACAGCAGGGTTTACAGCGCGCTCCGGTCGGTCGCCGGTCAGGCGAAACGCAGGATCGCGGCCCCGTAAGGCGCAAGGGGCAGGGCGATGGAGTAACGGCGGCCGTCGCACTCCTTTTTCTCCGCCTTAAAGACGGGCGCGCTCTCCGATGCGGCGTAAGCGCCGTGCTCATTGTCGAGGATCATGGTGTAATTCCCCCGTTTCGGCACGCCGACCCGGTAATCCGGGCGCGCCATCGGCGTGAAATTGCACACGAACAGCAGGCTCTTTTTGTGGTTCTTCGCATAGCGGACGAAGCTGAAGATGCTGCGATCCCCGTCGTCGGCATTGATCCACTGGAACCCGTCCCAGTCATCGTCCGACTCGTAAAGCGCCGGATATTTCCGGTAGATGTGGAGCAGATCTCTCACATAGCTCTGGAGATTTCCGTGAAGCTCCTCGCCGGTCAGATACCAGTCCAGCGCCACCTTTTCGTCCCACTCGTGGAGCTGCCCGAAATCCTGTCCCATAAACAGAAGCTTCTTGCCCGGATGCCCGATCATGTAGGTGTAGCCGACCTTAAGGTTCGCAAATTTGTCCGGGAAATATCCCGGCATTTTATTTAACATCGAGCACTTTAAATGCACCACCTCGTCGTGGGACAGCACCAGGATAAAATTCTCACTGTTAAAGTAGGTCAGGCCGAAGGTCATCTTGTTGTGGTTGAACTTGCGGAAGTACGGGTCAAGCTTCATGTATTCCAGGAAATCGTGCATCCAGCCCATGTTCCACTTGAAGGTGAAGCCGAGGCCGCCGTCCTTCGGGTCGTGCGTCACGAGCGGCCACGCGGTGGACTCCTCCGCAATGACCATGGCCCCGCGCCCCCTGCGCGCCATGATGCTGTTTAAGTGGCGGAAGAATTCGATCGCCTCCAGGTTCTTATTTTCGCCGTACCTGTTGGCGACCCACTGGCCGTCCTTGCGTCCGTAATCGAGGTACAGCATGGACGCGACCGCGTCCACGCGCAGGCCGTCCACATGGAATTTCTCCACCCAGTAGAGGGCGTTGGCGATGAGGAAGTTGGAAACCTCATGCTTCCCGTAATCAAATACCTTGGTGCCCCAGTCGGGATGCTCGCCCTTGCGGGAATCCGCGTACTCATAGAGCGGCTGTCCGTCAAAATCAGCCAGACCGTGGCCGTCCCTTGGGAAATGCGCCGGCACCCAGTCAAGGATCACGCCGATGCCCTTTTTATGCAGGTAGTTCACAAAGTACATGAACTCGTCCGGCGTCCCGTAGCGGGAGGTGGGGGCGTAGTATCCGGTCACCTGGTAGCCCCAGGAGCCGTCGAACGGGTGTTCGGCGATGCCCATGAGCTCCACATGGGTGTACCCCATCTCTTTTACATACTGCGCCAGTTCCACGGCCGCCTCTTTGTAAGTGTAACAGCCGTCCTTTTCCGGGCGGTTCTTCTTTTTCCAGGAGGCCAGGTGCACCTCGTAGATGCTCATGGCAGCCTCGCGCGGGTTCGTCTCCTCGCGCTTTGCAAGCCACGCGTCGTCGCTCCATTTAAAGCCGTCCGTATCGCAGACGATGGAAGCCGTGCCGGGACGGTATTCCGCGAAGCGCGCATAAGGATCCGCCTTTAAGATGACCCTGCCTGAAGCGGTTGTGATGGCAAATTTGTAGAGCTCCCCGCATTTCAGTCCGGGAATGAAGCGCTCGTAAATGCCTGAGGTCTCCAGAGTCTCCATCGGATCCGCGCCGACGTTCCAGCCGTTAAAATCCCCGACTACACTGACCGCGGCGGCGTGCGGCGCCCAGACCGCGAAATATACGCCCTTTTTCCCTTTGTAGGTCATGGGGTGCGCCCCGAGCTTCTCGTAAATCTCGTAATGGGTTCCCTCGCCGAACAGATAGCGGTCGCTATCTGTGATAATGCCTAAACCGGCCTGTTTTTTCGTGCTGCTGTCAGCCATAATGTTAATCCTCCCTGATTTTTAAGACAACGCCGCTGTTGCCCGGCAGTGTAAGATTTAAGTTTCCGTTCGTTACAGGAATGATGGCGCCGTCCATCAGGTTCTCCGCCCGCGAGCCGCGAGCCGGTACGGGCACGGACAGGGCGCACGCGTTGTCATCGCTGTTTGCGGCAGTGACGATGACGGAGGCGTCCGCGCGGCGCGAGAACGCGTACTGGCGGTTGGTCAGCAGAAGCTCCTGATAGCGTCCGCCGTGAAATTCCAGGTTTTCCGCGTGAATGTGTCCGAGCTTCGCGATGAGCTCGGTCAGCTCACAGTGCATTTTCTCGCCATCCTCGACTGTGAGCCTCGGGCGCAGCGCAGCATCGCTCTCGGCGCTCCGAACGCCCTTTACGCCCCACTCGCTGCCGTAGTAGACGGATGGGATGCCGGGCAGGGTAAAGAGGAGCAGGAAGGCGAGCGGGAGATGCTCTTTTTTATTTAGCTTGCTGGCAATCCGGTTTTCGTCGTGATTGTCGAGGAAGGTGTAGAGCCGCGTCCCGATCGCCTCAAGACGCCGCACATTGTGGGCGATCTCGAAAAAATTGTGATCGTTTAAGCCGGAGTACAGGCTCTTATGTAGCTCGTAATTGGTGACGGAGTGGAGCGTCTCATCATTTACCCAGCGTGAGTAGTCGCCGTGTATGACCTCGCCCATCAGCCAGAAATCCGGCTTCATCTGCCCGGTCCGCTGCCGCAGCTCCTTCATAAACCGGAAATCGAGCACATTGGCGCAGTCTAAACGGATGCCGTCGATGTCAAATTCTTCTATCCAGAAGCGGATCACATCAAACAGGTATTCCCTCACCTCAGGATTATCATGGTTCAGGCAGGGGAGCTCGTAGTGCCCCTGCCACGCATCGTAGCCGAAACCGTCATTATACGGACTGTTCCACCCAAAGTTTAAGTTGCGGTACCAGCCGCAGTAGCGCGAGTTCTCCCGGCGCTGCATGATATCCCGGAACGCGAAAAACTCCCTCCCGGTGTGGTTGAATACGCCGTCCACCACCACCCGGATCCCCGCCTTGTGGCAGAGCGCCACAAAGCGGCGGAAGCTGTCATTGTCCCCCAGCCGGGAATCCACCAGCCTGTAATCGCGGGTGTCATAGCCGTGGGAGGAGGACTCAAAAAGCGGCCCGATGTAGAGTGCGTTTACCCCCAGTGATACAAGGTGGGGAATCCAGCGTTCAAGCTCCTCAAACCGGTTTACCACTGCCGGGTCGGCGTGGCTTTTTGGGGCGCCTGTCATTCCAAGCGGGTACATATGGTAGAACACCGCTTTTTCATACCATGTATTCATAAGCCCTGTAGTTCCTCCTGATGTAAATTTTTCGTTTACTCGCCCACAAGCTCCTCTAAGAGCTTGAAGCGCCTGAGCAGGAACTGATACCTTAACTGTACCGCGTTCAGCTCGTAGATGTAGCAGTCGATCAATGTCGGGTCCACCACCTGCTCAAACTGGTTGCGGACCGAATCCATCTTCGTCCGCGCGCGGTCGATCTCCGCCTTCAGCTCCAGATTTTCCAGAGAAGGCGTCTTCGCGCGCCTGCCTTTGTGAAAGAAAAGCCCTGTTTTCATAACCTCATCTCCTTTGCGCATAGTATCCGCCCGAAATGGAAAGTTATGCAGGTGTTGGAAACTAAGAACAATTTACCATGATTTGTTGGCAACGTCAACCATAACACTGGGGTAATAAACGACTTTTTTCGTCAAAATACACGAAAGAAATTAAAAAGTGAAAAAAGAGCGGTAAAAAATTATATTGACAAAAATGCGGCGAAAAGGGGATAATAAGGGTAATAATTCAGGACGGAGGGAAAGATCATGTCACTCGTTACAACGAAGGAAATGCTGTTAAAGGCCCAGAAGGAGGGCTATGCGGTAGGCGCGTTCAACGCCGAGAATATGGAGATGGTGCAGGCGATCGTGGAGGCGGCCGAGGAGCTAAAGGCCCCGGTGATCATTCAGACCACGCCGGGCACGTTAAATTACGCGTCCCCGGAGCTCTTCGCGGCGATGGTGAAGGAGGAGGCCGAGCGGGCGAGCGTGCCGGTGGCGCTTCATCTGGATCACGGCAGCAGCTTTGAGCTGGCCGCGCGCGCGTTAAAGGCGGGCTACACCTCGATCATGATCGACGGCTCCAAGGAGAAATTCGAGGACAATGCGGCGGTCTCCGCATCTGTCGCAAGGATGGCGCACGCGATGGGCATCCCGGTTGAGGCGGAGCTTGGCACGGTCGGCGGCAAGGAGGACAACCACAGCGTGAGCGAGAGCGAGAAGTCCTACACCGACCCGGCAGAGGCGGAGGAGTTCGCGAAGCTGACCGGCGTGGATTCTCTTGCGGTCGGCATCGGCAACGCGCACGGCTTTTACAAGGGCGTTCCGGAGCTGAAATTCGATATCCTGGCGGAGACGAGAAGACGCGTGTCCATCCCGATCGTCCTGCACGGCGCTTCCGGTATCCCGGACGAGGACGTGAAGAAGGCGACGGGACTCGGCATCTGCAAGGTTAATTTCGCGACCGAGCTGCGCGACGCGTACAGCAAGGGCATGAAGGCATATCTCGCCGAGAAGCCGGAGACCTTCGACCCGAAGAAGTACGGCGCGGCGGGCAGGGAGGCCGTGAAGAAGCTCGTCATGCACAAGATCGAGGTCTGCAACTGCGCGGGGAGAGCGTAAGGGACAGAACAGTTATAAATTTTTCAGAGACAGAAAAAGAGGAGGACGCAAAGGTCTTCCTCTCTTTTCATACATGGAGGTGTCCGCTTTTCATGGATTTATCTGGAAAAAATGTTGAATTCCGGCGCGCTGCCTGTTATAATTATAATTCACCTATAATATCGAAAAAAGGATATGTCTGATAAAATACAACGGGGGGAAAGATAAAAATGAGGAAAACACGCAGAGCTTTGAGTGTCCTGCTGGCGCTTAGTCTGGTGGCGGGGACGATCGTGATGAGCCGGGCGGGAGGTGCGCTTCCAGTATTTCGGACTGCACAGAACAGTGGGGATGTGATCCAGCTCACCGACCGCATTCAGACGGGTGGGCCGGGAGCCACGCTGACCGGCGACAAGGTACTGATTGTCAACAACGGCGATACGAGACAATCTACCGGCACACTGCCTGCCATGGTTGATCTGGCCGGCCAAAATCCTGTAAACAATTCTTCCGGCAGCAGTGCTCCGGTGGCGGCCGTGATAGAAATGGCGGAACCTGCTCCCGGAGCCGACTCAGAGGTTCATTATACGATTGGGCAGAGAGACACTATTGCAAGTGTGGACTGCACCCTTATCGCCGAAGGAGAGCACTGCTATATCTGGATGCGGAATGACCTTCAGGAGGCTTATGAAATTTATGAGCCCAACTCTGATACCGGGAATTACTCCGATCTTGCCGAGCAGGCAGGCAGAGATTTCGCTGATGTCTATGACAATTATAGCTACAATCTGGACGGCGGCGACTGACGGTACGGTAGTGACGTTCACCGGAAGCTGGGTGTTCTGGGAGGATAGTTCCGATACGCCCGATACTCCCCAGGTTCCGTCAGACGCCACACACACTCCGTCGAATGTCACATCG
>SFNH01000096.1 GCA_004554205.1 Clostridium sp. | reverse complement strand
CTCTCCCGCGACCGACCATTTTCAAATTTGTACACATCTCATAAACTTACAAATTACGACAAAAAATACACACCAAAGTCTTGACATTTTTTGTGGCTTTGTTCGGTCACGCGGGCTGACTTCCGGGCGTAAGCGGCTGGGAGTAGCCAGCTACGAGGGAGCGGAGTATATACTCACCGTGAGGGAGGCCGGTGAACACTTTTGCGAGCTAATCGGGCAGGAGATAACTGTTCAGTAGGTCTGCGCATTTACTGCGCTGACCGTAAGAAAATGTAGAAACAAAGCCTTACGCTGAACTGTCGTGAATTGTCTCAACAATTTGTATGTTTTTATTGAATTTTTCGGACAGGTATGATATACTGGAGCTATCTCAAAAGAAGGAGCTGATGAATATGCGTTATACGATCACAGGCAGAAATATTGAGGTGACTCCGGGGCTTCGCGCCGCCATTGAAGAAAAGATCGGAAAGCTGGATCGTTACTTTACCCCCGATACCGAGGTTATCGTGACCATGAGTGTCCAGAAGGAGCAGCAGAAGATCGAGGTGACGATCCCGGTCAAGGGCAGCATCCTGCGCGCGGAGGAATCCAGCAGCGATATGTATGTCTCCATCGATCTCGTCGAGGAGATCATCGAGCGCCAGATGAAAAAATACAAGAACAAGCTGATCGACAGGAAACAGTCCGCGCAGGCCTTCTCCGAGCTGTTCCTAAACGAAGACTCCTATGAGGACGAGGAGATAAGGATCGTCAAGACAAAACGCTTCGCGATGAAGCCCATGGATCCCGAGGAAGCGTGCATCCAGATGGAGTTGCTCGGACACAGCTTCTACGTCTTTTTAAACGCGGAGACCGACGAGGTCAATGTCGTTTATAAGAGAAAGAACAATACTTACGGACTGATCGAACCCGAATTCTGATTCTTTACCAAATGAAAGCGGGACGACCGTGGACTGACGGCCGCCCCGCTTTCACATCACTAGATCAACTTCTTTACCCACGCGAATTTTTCTTTTTCCGCAAGGCGTGCCATCACCCACGCAAACAGAAGCATCGGCACAAAAACGGACAGCGCGATGTTTCTCTCCGTGAGCGGGAGCGGATTCCACTTGACCGTCCAGGAAAAAAAGTAAAAGAAATAAAAGTGGGACAGGTAAATCCACTCGCTCATCGCGCGGAGCCGCGGGTAAAGCCTGCGCGCTTTAAGCTTAAGCGCCGCGGAAAGCTCCACCAGACACACGGCCGCGGGCGCCGCCGTAAATACCATATTCGTGTTGAAGCAGTGCGTGACTTCCCGGTACATGAGCGCCGTAAACACAACCGCTCCAAGCGCCGCCGCAGGAAGCGGCAGACGTTTTTTGCGCTTTGCGAACCACAGCCCCAGGCACACATAGAAAGTCCCGTAAAAGAGACCGTTGCGCATGGTGAAAAAGCGCGGCGCATACCACCAGATGAATTCCTGGAACTTCATCGGCATACGCTCGGTAAAGTACCAGTTATCCCCGATGCAGCCCACGCAGAACAGCGCCCCCGTCAGGATAAGGAGCTGCCATACCTTAAACCCGCACCGATAGCACACCCAGACGATCAGGCACGCGAGCATGAGCGCCGGCAGATACCAGAGCTGGGCAATGGTGCTCGAAAAGAGGAACGAGCGCAGGTAATGGATAATCGTCTCACGGATGCCCGTCGTCCCGTTGTACCAGTTGAAAAGATCAATCGGCCAGTAGATCACGCTCCACAAAAGATACAGCTTCAAAATCCGGATGGAGTAGGAAAGCACGATCCGTCCGCCCTTTTTCCCTCCCTCCGGCACCTTCCTAAAGAG
Source organism: Clostridium sp. (assembly GCA_004554205.1). GTDB lineage: Bacteria > Bacillota > Clostridia > Lachnospirales > Lachnospiraceae > Brotaphodocola. The sequence continues at coordinate 5,292 of SFNH01000096.1, read as the reverse complement.
AAGAAAACCCGCGATGATAAAAAATACCGGCACGGCGAGATTGGACAGAAAGCTCCCGATCAGGACGCGCCACCGGCTGTCCTCGGAATAAAAGACCTGTATCATATGCCTGGCGGCAACAAGGAGCGCCATCACAAATTTCAGCAGGTCAAACCCATAGTAATATTTCCGTTTCTCCATAAGGCCCCCTTAATCTAAGAAGGTAACGGCCTTACACGGCGTGCGGTAATTGTAGGGCGAGATGGTAATGCCCGTAGTCGGGTTGCTCGCGTGGATCACCTCGTTTCCACCTATGTAAAGCGCCACATGGTTGATGGTACCGCCGCTCGCGTAAAACAGAAGATCGCCGGGCTGTACATCGGATATGGCGATCTCACGCCCCTTTTCCGCCTGGTCGCGCGAGCTCCTCCCCGTGGTGATGCCAAAGTGCGCAAAGACGCCCTGGGTAAAACCGGAGCAGTCCGCGCCCTCAGTCAGGCTCGTACCTCCGTACAGATAGGGATTCCCCAAAAACTGCTTCGCATACGCCACAAGCGCGCTCCTGGTCGCCGATACGACCGCCGTGGAAGCGCCCGGCCCAACCGTAAGCGTCGGTGCCGTCGTGTTCTGCGAATTGTCGCTCTGAACCGGGTTTGCCGCAATGATCACCTCCGGGGACGCAGGCTGAGTCTCCGCTTCAACCGCCGCGGCATTCTCCGCCGCCAGACGGTTCTCCTCCACGCGTATCACCTGTTCAAGCGCCGCGATCGCCGTCTGTGCCTCCCGTTTCCGTCTCGACTCCTCCTCGAGCTTCGCCCGCTCCTCCTCAAGCGACACCGCCTGGTCGAATACCACCTCGGTCACACAGCAGGACTGGGCGATATAGCCGACAAGATCCGCGTCAACCTCAACCTTGAAGAAATCTCCCTCCTCCGCCTGCACCACATAGCGCGCGCCCTGAGGAAGCATCGTGAGCGTCCTGCTCGTGAGGTTCGGCTGCTCGCGTAGCCGGAGATTGCTCGCGTTTATCGTCACGAATTCCCTGCCGATGGACTGTGCCAGGTTTTCCGCCGCCTCGCCCGTGATAAAATACTCCGCCTTGATAAACCCGTTCACCGTGCCGGACTGGATGCGGTACCACTCGCCGCCCTCGCCCTGCACCGTCTCCAGGATCGTCGCCGCGCAGTTGTTGTAAATTTTCCCTACGATCTTACTTGTCGTGGTCGCCTGCTCGCGGATATTCACATAACCGCTCACCTGGGACACGGCAATGCTCGTGTAGTCTGCCGAAACCGCCGGGGGCGCTGCATTGTCCGCCTCCTCCGCGCGGGCGCTCACCGCTCCCGTAAACGCCGCGAAAAGGCAGCACGCCGCGAGTGCCTTCCATAATTTTTTCATTGGTTCCCTGCCTTCCTTTATCTTACCTCACAACTATTTAAAAAGTGTTCCACGCTGCTCACCGCGTTCGCGCCGTCGGCAACCGCCGTCACGATCTGGCGAAGCTTCTTCGTCCTCACATCCCCCACGGCAAAGATGCCGGGGACGCTCGCGGCTCCCGTCTCGTCTGCGCAGATATAGCCATGATCCATCTCGACGAGACCCTCATAGGGGCTGCTGTTGGGGGTAATTCCCACAGCGATGAATACGCCGTCCACCTCAAGGCGGGAGGACTTCTGCGTCCTGACATTTTTAAGCGCGATGGCACTTACCTTACCTTCCCCCTGTATCTCCTCGACCACGCTGTCCCAGAGCACCGTCACATTATCAAGGGAAAACAGCCGCTCCTGAAGCGACTTTGCCCCGCGCAGCTCATCCCTGCGGTGAATCAGATAAACATGACTGCACATGCGCGAAAGGAAAATGGCGTCCTCGATCGCCACATCCCCGCCGCCCACAACAGCCGTCACCTTCTTCCGGAAAAACGCGCCGTCGCAGGTGGCGCAGTAGCTGACGCCCATCCCGGTAAATTCCTCCTCGCCGGGCACGCCGAGCTTTTTGTGGGTCGCGCCGGTGGCGATGATGACGGCCTTCGCCCGGTAAGTGTTCTTCGCGCCCTCCACAGTCTTCCAGCCGGTGAAGGGGCGTTTCCCCGGGAGCGCCTTTAACTCTGCCGCCGCGAGCTCCTCCTCCTCCCCGGCTCCGCAGATCGTGATCCGCTGCACCGTATCCTCTGCGAACACCGCGCCGAGGCGGTCCGCGTGCTCTCTAAATTTCATGCCGAGGTCAAATCCATTCATCCCCGGAAGGCCCAGGTAATTGTCCACCTCATAGGTCGTGAGCACCTGCCCGCCGCTCATCATCTCCTTCTCGATCACGAGGGTATCAAGCTTCGCCCGCTGGGCGTAAACCGCCGCCGAAAGCCCCGCCGGGCCCGAACCGATGATTACGAGATCATATTTTTCTGCCATAGGTATCGCTCCTGTTCTCCATTCTTTCCTGTCTTCGTTAAGTATAGCACAAGTTTTTCCAAAGATACATACCATTCCATAAATTGTAATTATTTTGTGTAAGAATTCAGCCCTTCGCCGCAAAAATCCCATTGCCGAAGACAATTTTCATGGATTTTTGCCTGTAACTGTGAAGGTACGGAACAGTTACAGCAAAAGTTTTACATCCGGCGACCGAACAATAACGAAAACCCGACCCGCGTCCGGGGTGAGGCACATGGGTGAACTGTTACTTGTTTTGTAACTTTATATATTATATACTATATGCAGAATATATCGGGAAAGGGGATAACCTTATGGCTGAGAAAGTGGTGCTGGTGACCGGAGCTTCCCGCGGGATCGGGAAAGCCATCGCCGTGAAATTTGCGAAGAAGGGCTACAACGTCGTTATCAACTGCGCCCACCGGGAGCAGGAGCTCATGCAGGCAAAAAAGGAGATCGAGAGCTATCAGGTATGCTGCACCGCGTATCTGGGCGACATGGGGGACTTCGACCGCTGCAGGGAAATGTTCGGCATCATAAAGAAGCAATACGGCACGCTGGACGTGCTTGTGAATAACGCCGGGATCGACTACATCGGGCTTTTACAGGAGATGGACAGCGCGGACTGGGAGCGTATCCTCCACACCAACTTAACCTCCGTCTTCAACTGCTGCAAGCTCTCCATCCCTCTTATGCTTGCCGCCGGGCATGGAAAGATCATCAACATTTCCTCCGTCTGGGGCAATGTGGGGGCCTCCTGCGAGGTCGCCTACTCCGCCAGCAAGGGCGGCGTCAATGCGTTCACCAGGGCGCTCGCTAAGGAACTCGCCCCAAGCAACATCCAGGTCAACGCCGTCGCCTGCGGCGCGATCGACACGGAGATGAATCGGTGGTTGGAAGAGGACGAGCTGATCCGTCTCGTCGACGAGATCCCCGCCGGGCGTCTCGGACAGGCGGAAGAAATCGCGGATTTTGTGTATCACCTGGGCTGCAAGGGAAGCTATCTGACCGGGCAGGTGATCGGTATCGACGGCGGATGGATTTAAAGTCAGCTACCCTCCGCCCGGTATATAATCTGGTATCCCGATTCCTGTACCTTTACGATCTGCTCGGTCTCATCCCGGCAGAATTCCTCCGGCAGACCGCCCTCACAGCAGACACAGGTCCCGCAGCTGCTGCTTAAGTTGCGCGGCACCGGCATGGTCTTTGCCGATATCCCGCCCGCGTCGCATTGACGCTTGAAGCGGATTGCGCCAAAATGGGAGTAAAATGTCGCTATGTATCGTTCACTCACTGAAATCTCCTCCTGCCAAAAGATTTAGAACCTGCGGATCGCGTCGTCCTCATCGCCGGCCGCCTCGATCTTCCGGATGACCGCATAATAGCTGTACGCGTCGTTCGCCTTCACAAGGATCCTGTCGCCGACCTTGTGGTGCATGAGCGCCTTCCCCAGCGGAGACTCTGTGCTGATCATGTTGTTCATGGAATTCCCGCGGATGCTGGTGACGAGCTTGTAGGTCTCCTCCTCGTCGTCCTCCTCCATGTAGAGGGTGACAAACTTATTTAATCCAACCTCATCGTCCCTCGATTCATCGGAGATGATGATCGCATTTTTCAGCATATTCTCCAGATAGCGGATACGGCTCTCGTTCTGGTTTTTCTCCCGCTTTGCCGCGTGATACTCGAAGTTCTCGCTCAAGTCGCCGTGGGCGCGGGCCTCCTTCACCGCCTCCAGACACTGCTGCCGCACCGTAAGCTTCCGGTAGTCGATCTCCTCCTGAATCTTCCCGATATCACTCTTTGTCAGTTTTTCCCGCATGATGTGTGCGTCCTTCCTCAAATCCATCTTTTTATAAAAATAAAGAAAAACCTCGAAACCAAACCGGATTCGAGGTTTTCTGGTGTATTATCTCTTTGAGAACTGCGGAGCACGACGTGCGGCCTTTAAGCCGTACTTCTTTCTCTCCTTCATACGCGGATCTCTCGTCAGGAAACCGGCCTTCTTTAAAATCGGTCTGTAATCGGCGTCTGCCTGGAGCAGAGCCCTCGAGATGCCGTGACGGATCGCACCGGCCTGTCCGGTGAAACCGCCGCCGCGGACGTTGACCTGAACGTCGAACTTGCCGAGGGTCTCGGTAGCCACGAGCGGCTGACGAACGACCACCTTCAGGGTCTCAAGACCGAGATACTCGTCGATGTCCCTCTTGTTGATGGTAATCTTACCGGTGCCCGGCATCAGATATACTCTTGCGACAGATTTTTTCCTTCTGCCTGTTCCATAATATTTGTTTGCCATGATAGCGTCCTCCTTTCAGTACCTTTCCTTAGAATTTGATTTCCAGAGCTTCCGGCTTCTGAGCTGCGTGCTCGTGATCCGGTCCTGCGTAAACATGAAGCTTGGTAATCATACTTCTTCCAAGCGGTCCCTTCGGGAGCATCCCCTTAACTGCCAACTCGACAACGCGCTCCGGCTTCTTCGCCATCATCTCGCGCAGGGTGGTCTCCTTCATGCCGCCCACATACTCGGAGTGGCTGTAATAAATCTTCTGATCCAGCTTCTTACCGGTGACTTTCACCTTGTCCGCATTGACTACGATCACATGATCGCCGCAGTCGATGTGCGGGGTAAAGATCGGCTTGTTCTTTCCTCTTAAAACTTTTGCTACTTCTGAAGCCAAACGTCCTAATGTATATCCGGTAGCATCTACTACATACCACTTTCTCTCGATCGTCGCTGGACTAGCCATAAAACTCTTCATTGGTCAACCTCCTGTTACCTTACCTGTTTCTGATTAACTTTTATAGTAAACGGATATGTCTGCTGACGCAGACATCACCATATACGAAAGTCGATTGCTCCGTGCTTCGCACTCCCGCAATCGCC
>SFNH01000009.1 GCA_004554205.1 Clostridium sp. | reverse complement strand
GAGACCGTCGATGATGCCGACGAAGATTGCTACTGAAACGCAGCTTGCTCGTTTGCTCGGGAATACTCCGCTGCAAATTGAAATAGAGCTGCTTGCTGTCAGCAGCAGAATGCCGAAACACACTTCCAAAGAACATATGTTCGCATTTTACAAGTCATTTGAAGAAATAAGGGAAAATTTCTATGACGGGCTCATTATCACCGGAGCTCCCGTAGAGCAAATGCCATTTGAAGAAGTGGATTATTGGTCTGAACTTTGCGAAATTATGGACTGGAGCAGATCGCATATATACAGCACTTTTCATATCTGCTGGGGAGCGCAGGCGGGTCTGTATTATCATTACGGAATCGAAAAGAAAGCGTTACCGGAGAAAATGTTTGGTGTTTTTCCACATAGGGTTACGCATAAAGGCTCTATTTTATTTCGTGGCTTTGACGATGTGTTTTGGGTGCCTCATTCTCGCTACACAACTGTCATTCGGGAACAGGTTGAGAAAACACCCGCTCTAAAAATTCTTGCCGAAAGCGATGAGGCAGGAATCTATGCGATTTCCACAGACGGAGGACGGCAAGTTTATATAACCGGTCATTCCGAATACGATGTGAATACTCTGAATGATGAGTATAAACGGGATAAGGCGGCAGGCGTGCCGATTAGTATCCCGAAAAACTATTTTCCAAACGGTGACGACACAAAAGAACCGCTGTGTACATGGCGTTCAGGAGCCAATCTCCTGTTTTCCAATTGGTTAAATTACTTTGTTTATCAGTCCACCCCGTATTTTATTACTGATATCACCGGAAAAGACGAAGAAAAACGGAGAGATCCGTATGTCAAAATTAAATAAGTCTGTTATGGAGATTGCAACCAATCTAATAAATATGGAATGGTATTATCACGGATAGATGGAAAATGTGAAATCATCACAAAAGCGAGGATAAGGCTTATGAAGATCACAGAGATATTGGCGAAGGGGGAGCCGACGCTTTCCTTCGAGGTGTTTCCGCCGAAGACGGAGGATAGGCTTGAGTCGGTGGAGACGGCGGCGCTTGCGATCGCGAAGCTGCGCCCGGCGTTCATGAGTGTGACCTACGGGGCAGGCGGTGGAACGAGCCGCTACACGGTGGACATCGCATCCGCCTTAAAGGCGCAGGGCGTAACTCCGCTGGCGCATCTGACGTGTGTATCGTCAACGCGGGAAAAGGTGGATTCCGTGCTGGGGGAGCTTAAGAAGCGCGGAATTGAGAACGTGCTTGCGCTGCGCGGCGATATGCCGGCGGACGGAAATCCTGAGCGGGATTACCGCTACGCTTCCGAGCTGATCGCGCACATTAAGGAGGCCGGAGGGTTCTGTATCGGCGCGGCGTGCTACCCGGAGGGCCATGTGGAATCAGAGAATAAGACCGTGGACATTCTCCACCTGAAAGAAAAGGTGGAGGCGGGCTGCGGCTTTGTGACGACCCAGATGTTTTTTGACAATAATATTCTCTATAATTATCTGTACCGTATCCGCGAGCAGGGGATCACGGTGCCGGTGGTCGCGGGCATCATGCCGGTGACAAACGCGGCGCAGATCAAGCGCATCTGCTCCATGTCGGGAACGTATCTCCCCAGCCGTTTCAAGGCGATCGTCGACCGGTTCGGGGATAATCCGGCGGCGATGAAGCAGGCGGGGATTGCCTATGCGACGGAGCAGATCATCGATCTGATCGCCAACCATGTCAACGGGATTCATGTGTATTCCATGAATAAGCCGGATGTGGCGGCGCAGATCAGGGAAAATCTGTCGGAGATCCTCCGGTAGACAAAAACAGGAGAACACATGGAAATGGAAGGCATAAAGTGGAACGAGCGTGAGATCCTCCGCTATCTCGGCTGCCGGGAGCAGGAGGCGCCGGAGAATGTGGCGCAGATGATCCGGGAGTGCGAGCGGGAGCTTGAGGCGGCCGCATCGCCCCGCGCGGTGTGGCGGGAGTACCCCCTTTCGGTTCGCGGCGCGCAGATCGACATGACCTGTTTACAGACAGAGAGCCGCGATCTGGCGAAAAATTTAAAGGACTGCGGGCAGGTGATCCTCTTTGCCGCGACGCTGGGCAGCCAGGTGGACGTGCTGCTTAAGCGTTACAGCCGGATTCAGATGAGCAGGGCGGTGGTGATGCAGGCGGCGTCGGCGGCGATGCTCGAGAGCTGGTGCGACCGGAAGAACGGGGAGCTTAAGGAACAGTACCTTGAGAGGGGATTATATCTGCGTCCGCGGTTTTCCCCCGGCTACGGGGATTTCTCCCTGGAGTGCCAGAGAGCGATCTTTGCGGCGCTTGCGCTTCCCAGGCGGATCGGCGTGACGCTTACCGACAGTCTTATCATGGCGCCGGCAAAGTCGGTGACGGCGGTGATCGGAGTGAGCCGCCTGCCGGGAAGCTGCACATTGCAGGGCTGCGAGGCGTGCGGGAAGACGGACTGCGCGTACCGCAGATAGCGGCATGGTCGAACAGTCGCGAGAAAAACATAGAAAGACGGGGAAGAAGCATGGATATTTTACAGGAGCTTGACAGGCGGATTCTTTTTTGCGACGGCGGCATGGGGAGTCTTTTGCAGGGGGCGGGCCTAAAGCCGGGGGAGCTTCCCGGAACATGGAATATCAGCCGCCCGGAGGCGCTCGTTAAAATCCACCTTGACTATCTGAAGGCGGGGGCGGACATCGTGACGACGAACACGTTTGGCGTAGACCGCCTCAAGTACAATGAGAATACAGAGTATCAATTGGAGCCGGTGATCGCGGCGGCGGTGAGAAACGCGAGAAAAGCCATCGCCCTAAGCGGCAAAGGCGCCTTTGCCGCGCTTGATCTGGGCCCTACCGGAAAGCTTTTAAAGCCGTTTGGGGATCTGGCGTTTGAGGACGCTTACGCCCTCTACCGGGAGGTCGTTGCAATCGGCGTCCGGGAAGGCACGGATCTGATCCTGATCGAGACCATGAGCGACAGCTATGAGACGAAGGCGGCGGTGCTGGCGGCGAAGGAGGCCTGTGACCTTCCGGTATTTGTGACGCTGACCTTTGACGAGCGCGGGAAGCTGCTGACAGGAGGAAGCCCTGCGTCCATCGTGGCGATGTTGGAGGGCCTCGGCGTGGACGTGCTGGGGGTAAACTGCGGCCTCGGCCCGGCGCAGATGAAAGAGATCGTAAAGGAAATCCTGGCGGTTTCCTCCACGCCCGTCATGGTAAATCCCAACGCGGGGCTGCCGCGGAGCGAGAATGGGAAAACCGTGTATGACATCGACGCTGACGAGTTCTCCGCCGTGATGGAGGAGATCATCGACATGGGCGCGCGGATCGTGGGCGGCTGCTGCGGGACGACCCCGGAGCATATCAGGAAAACGGTCAGGCGCTCTGCCGGGAAGAGGCCGATTCCGGTGGAAAAAAAGCACAGGACCGTGATCTCGTCCTTTGCCCGGGCGGTGGAGATCGGAAACGACCCGGTGATCATCGGGGAGCGCATTAACCCGACGGGAAAGCCGGGATTTAAGCGGGCGCTTCGGGAGCACGATCTCGACTACATTCTCCGCGAGGGCGTCTCCCAGCAGGAGCACGGCGCTCATGTGCTTGACGTAAATGTGGGGCTGCCGGAGATCGACGAGCCGGCGATGATGGAGGAGGTCGTGCGGGAGCTGCAGAGCATCATTGACCTTCCGCTTCAGATCGACACCTCCGACGCGGAGGCGCTTGAGCGGGCGCTGCGTGTATACAACGGCAAGGCGATGATCAACTCCGTGAGCGGCAAGGAGGAATCCATGCGCGTGGTGTTCCCGCTGGTGAAAAAATACGGCGGCGTGGTGGTCGCCCTGGCGCTTGACGAGAGCGGCATCCCGGAGACGGCAGAGGGACGGATCGCGGTCGCGAAAAAAATTTACCGGACGGCCGCGGAGTACGGAATCGGGCCGGAGGACATTCTGATCGACGCGCTGTGCCTGACGGTCAGCTCTGACAGCAGGGGAGCGCTCACCACGCTTGAAACGCTGCGCAGAGTGCGCGGCGAGCTTCACGGAAAGACGATTCTCGGCGTGTCAAACATCTCATTCGGTCTGCCGCAGCGGGAGATCATCAACGCCTGCTTTTTCACGATGGCGATGCAGAGCGGGCTGAACGCGGCAATCATCAATCCGAATTCGGAGGCGATGATGCGGGCGTATTACGGCTTTCGCGCGCTGACGGGGCTTGATCCTAAGTGCGGGGAATATATCGGCGTTTACGGCGGACAGACGGAAAGGATGGGCGCCGCCCCGGAGAGCGTGACGCTTGAGGGCAGCATTGTCAGGGGCCTTAAGGAACAGGCCGTTCATTCCGTGCGGGAGCTTCTCAAGGAAAAGGACGCCATGGAGATCATTGACGGCCAGATGATACCGGCGCTTGACGCGGTCGGGAAGGATTTTGAGCGGGGGACATTATTCCTGCCGCAGCTTCTGATGAGCGCGGAGGCGGCGGGGGCGGCGTTTGACATCATAAAGGAAACGATGGAAGGCAGCGGGCAGAAGCAGCAGAAAAAGGGCGCTGTTATTCTCGCCACGGTGAAGGGGGATATCCACGACATCGGGAAGAACATTGTGAAGGTGCTGCTGGAAAATTATGGATACGAGGTGCTTGACCTGGGTAAGGATGTGGCGCCGGAGCGCATCGTGGAAATGACGGTGGAAAACCGTGTGAAGCTGGTGGGCTTAAGCGCGCTGATGACCACCACCGTGCCCGGCATGGAGGAGACGATCCGCCTGCTTAGAGAGAAAGCGCCGTGGGCGAAGGTGATGGTCGGAGGCGCGGTGCTGACCCGGGAGTACGCCGACGCCATGGGGGCGGACTGCTACTGCCGGGACGCGATGGCCTCGGTGAATTACGCACAGACCGTGTTTACGGCGTGACGGCAAGCGCCATCTTCCTGATCTGCTCAAGCCCCTTCTTCACCGGCGGGAGGCAGATGACGATCAGTGTCAGCACGCCCTCGGTCAATATGTAAGAATAGTTGTAGACAAGCGGATACACGGCGGCAAGCGAAGCCGGGAAGGTCTCCGGCATGTAATCCATCCAGTACAGGTAGCCGCCCAGCGAGTGGAAGGCGCCGCGCACAAGGATACCGAGAAGATAGCCCTTGACGAGCCCGTTTTTTGACTTTGCGAAGGCGCCGGCGAGGCCGAGCCCCGCGAATGCCAGCACATAGTCGCAGCAGACCTGGAACGGGGACAGCACAAAGGGCTCCTGCAGAAACTGGAGTATGCCGTAGGCAAGTCCGGTCAGGATGCCTGTCCGGATCCCGTACCAATAGCCGATCAGGCAGATGAAGAGCATGGAAAACAGGGTCACGGAGCCGCCGTAGGGCATATGGAACACCTTGATGTACGAGGTGACGAACGACAGCGCCATGGCCAGTCCGCAGAATACGAGCTGTCTGGTGGAGAGCTTCGATTTGCTGCTTTTGGTGACGATCCCTGCGATGAGAAGCAGTATGGCTGCGGCCGCGGCGCAGAGCCCGTAGCCGAGGGCGGTCAGGCCGCCGTCCGGTGTAACAACAGACATAAAAAAACCTCCTTCGTGATCGACACAGGAGGGGACTACAGGAAAGGTATATAAGCTTCCTTACGCCGGTACGAACCGGATCAAGTAGTGAGGGTCAGGCAGATGCCTTTCTCAGCCGTGAGGCTCCCCTAGCGTGTTGTATTTGTTTCGGGAAAAGTATACTTCGGAAACGCGCATATGTCAAGAGCGAAAACGGAAAACGCCATCATGTAGATAACAGTTCAGCTATGCGGCATCTCCCGCGGATTTTACGCCGCAACCGCCGCAGGGCCGGACTGTTGCATCATCATAGAATTTTAAGGAAATATTACTTGTAATTGGGAGATACTTTCGGTAGAATAGAGATAGGCTGAATTTGGGATTCTCTCCGTGATAAGGAGGGAAGAACATGAAAATAAGTCTGTCCGGGACAGGAAAGTGGATTCTGTTAGCGGTATTTCTGCTGGCGGCGGGCTGCTTTTACAGCTGCGGCTTTCCCGGCGTTAAGGAGGAGGTCTCCTTTGCGGCGGCAGAGACGGAGCCGGCTGGGACTGCGCCCGCAGAGCCGGAGGAGACCGCGGCGGAGCAGGTGAAGACCTGTTATGTCTACGTCTGCGGCGAGGTGGTATCGCCGGGCGTCTATGAGATGAGCGAGGGCCAGCGCATCTTTGAGGCGATCGACCTGGCAGGGGGCTTCACGGAGCGGGCGGCCGGAGAGTGGCTGAACCTGGCGGATACCGTGCAGGACGGCATGAAGCTTGAGGTGCCGGATCGTGACAGCGTGCCGGAGCAGGTGTGGACATCGGATGACGGCGCGCAGAATCAGGCTGGCCGGAAGGTGAATATCAACACCGCCGGAGCGGAGGAGCTGATGACCTTAACCGGTATCGGGCAGTCGCGCGCGGAGGCGATCATTGCATACCGCAGGGAGCGCGGGAAATTTTCAAGGCCGGAGGATATCATGGAGGTGCCGGGGATTAAGGACGCGGCATTCAAGAAAATAAAAGATGACATTACCGTGTAGGTCAGGGACATGGCTTAAGAGGAGAGAAGATGGCAAAGATTCTGGTTGTAGATGATGAAAAACTGATCGTGAAGGGCATCCGTTTCAGCCTGGAGCAGGAGGGGATGGAGGTCGACTGCGCGTACGACGGCGAGGAAGCCATCGAGCTTGCGAAGAAGACGGAATACGATGTGGTGCTTCTCGACGTGATGCTTCCGAAGTATGACGGCTTTGAGGTGTGCCAGGCGATCCGGGAGTTTTCCGAGATGCCGATCATCATGCTGACTGCCAAGGGCGGCGACATGGATAAGATTCTGGGACTGGAGTACGGTGCGGACGACTACATTACAAAGCCCTTCAATATTCTGGAGGTCAAGGCGCGGATCAAGGCGATCATGCGGCGAAACGCAAAAAAATCAAAGCATACGGCGCAGCCCGAGAGCAAGATGGTCGTGGCGGGCGATCTTAAGCTCGACCGCGAGGGCAGGCGCGTCTTTATCGGAGAGCGGGAGATCAATTTGACCGCAAAGGAATTTGACCTTCTGGAGCTTCTCGTCTGCAATCCGAACAAGGTTTACAGCCGCGAGAGCCTGCTTACCTTCGTCTGGGGCAACAAGGCGTCCGAGTCGGGCGATGTCCGGACGGTGGATGTGCATGTGCGGCGCCTGCGCGAGAAGATCGAGCCGAGCCCCAGCGACCCGAAGTATGTGCATACCAAGTGGGGCGTGGGATATTACTTCCGCGTGTGAGCGGGGGGAAAGCCGGGAGATGAGACCGATATGAGGCAGACGCTATTTGGGAAACGATGGAGAAGGCTGGACAACACTGCTAAGATATTTCCGGTCATTGCGAATGAAAATGTGACTCAGGTATTCCGGGTGTCGGTGACATTAAAGGAGCCGGTGCAGCCCGAAATCCTGCAGAGGGCGCTCGAGGAGATACTTCCCAGGATTCGGGCCTTCCGCGTGAAGCTGCGCAGGGGGCTGTTCTGGTATTACTTTGAGGAAAATACGAAGATTCCGCAGGTGAGGCGTGAGAACACCTACCCCTGCCGCTATATCGACCCCTACGGGAACCAGAGATTTCTGTTCCGCGTCACTTACTATGAGCGCCGCATCAATCTTGAGGTGTTCCACGCCCTGACGGACGGATTGGGCGCGGTCAATTTTTTGAAGAGCCTGACAAGGCAGTATCTGCGCATGGCGCATGGCGCCCCGGAGGAGTGGACGGCGGAGGACGAGAAGACCCGGTCGGAGGAGGTCTTCCATGTGCAGGACAGCTATCTGGAAAATTACCGCAGGGGGACGCCCCGCAATTACAGCTCCGCGCCGGCGTTTAAGCTGGCTGGGCATTATCTTCCGCCCGGCACAGCCCAGGTGCTCCACGGCTATGTGAAGGTCAGCGAATTAAAGCAGCATTGCCACAGATATGATGTGAGCATCACCAAGTACCTGGCGGCTGCGCTGCTCTGGTCGATACGGCAGGAGTACTTAGGCGGGAAGACGGGCGCAAGGCCGGTGGTATTAAACCTCCCGATCAACCTGCGGGCGTTCTTCGGCTCCGACACGATGGCGAATTTTTTCGCGGTGACGCTGATCGGCTGGCTGTTCCGTGATCCGGATATGGATTTTGAGACATTACTCTACAAGGTCAGCCAGCAGATGGACCGAAAGATTGACAAGGAAAAGCTTAAGGAGAGCATCTGCTACAATGTCTCCAACGAGAAAAAATGGTATCTCCGCGTCATTCCGCTGTTTATCAAGCGCCCGCTGATGAGTCTGGTCTTTCGGATGAAGGACCGGGCGTACACCATGACATTATCGAACCTGGGCCCCATCCAGATGGAGCCGGAGTATCAGGATTCTATAAAACGCTTCCACTTTATGATCGGCGTTTCGAGGCGCCAGCCCATAAAGTGCGCGGTCTGCGCTTACGGGGATGAGCTGGCGGTGACCTTCACCTCCGCATTCTCGGACAGCCGTCTGCAGAGGCGCTTTTTCAGGAAGCTTAAGGAGGACGGACTGTCTGTGCGGCTTGAGGGAAATGAGCTTTGCGCCGCAAAGAGGAAGGATATGTATCCGAGAGTCAGAAGGGTCCTGATCCTGCGAAAGGGCGGCGAGGCGAAGGCGGCGCGCATGGCAAAGAAGATGGGGCACACCGGGGAGAGCGCGGCGCGCGGGCTGCTCGACTATGTGAGCGGACGGCGCAGCCTGGGGGACGAACTGCGAAGGAGACTTCATGTATGAGGAGAGATACTGTCAGCCTGCGGGGAAAGCTGGTTCGGGATATGATGATGAATATGATGGATTCCGCGATGGGTCACAAGTTCCAGACAGGCGAGTACCGCAGGAATCCGGTGGAACCGGCATGGATCTGTCCCGCGGATTATGAATATGAGATCATCGACATGGAAGGGTTTAAGATGGAGTACCTGCGCCCGCGTCAGGTATGTACCGGGCGGGTGATCCTCCAGCTCCACGGCGGCGGCTACATCGGGCCGATGAAGAACATTTACCGGGATTTCGCGGTGGAGTATTCAAGGCGGAGCATGGGCGGTGACGTGCTGACGGTGGATTACCGGGTGGCGCCGGAGCACACATACCCGGCGGCGCTTGAGGACGCTGTGGCGGCGTACCGGTGGCTGGTGGAGGAAAAGCACTATGCCCCGAAGCGGATCATCATCGCGGGGGATTCCGCCGGAGGCGGGCTTACGCTGGCACTCGCGCTTTATCTGCGGGATCATCGCATTCCGATGCCGGCAGGGCTTATCGTGATGTCGCCCTGGACGGACTTAACCTGCAGCGGGGCGTCCCACGAGACGAATTTCACGAAGGATCCGCAGTTTGGCAACACGAAGGACAATATGCTCCATGACAGCGCCTATATCGGCGAGGGAGATCCAACCGATCCTTATCTGTCGCCGCTGTTTGGCAGCTACGAGGGCTTCCCGCCGGTGCTCATGCAGGTGGGCGGGGACGAGGTGCTTCTTGATGATACGCTCGGCGTCGCAGAGAAGCTGCGCGCGGCGGGCGGAAAGCTCCGGGTGTCGGTCTACGACGGGATGTTCCATGTGTTTCAGATGGCGATGAAGCTCATCCCGGAGTCCCGCGAGGCGTGGGATGAGGCTCAGAGATTTTTGGAGATCATTTACGGAATCCGCCGGGAAAAGGAAGGAAGGAGCGTCAAGGTAGTCCGCTCCGGCCGCGGGAGAGCGCGATGAGGATCACGATACTTGCGGTTGGGAAGATCAAGGAGAGATTTTACGCGGACGCCATAGCCGAGTACGCGAAGCGGCTCGGCCGCTACTGTAAGCTCGAGCTTCTTCAGGTGGCGGACGAGAGGACGCCGGACGGCGCGGGCGCGGGCGAGGAGAGGCGGATTAAGGAGTTGGAGGGGAGACGCCTGCTCGCGCAGATAAAGGATGGCGCTTATGTGATCGCCCTGGCGATCGACGGCGAGAGCTTAAGCTCTGAGGAGCTCGCCGCAAAACTTGACAGCCTGGGCGTCGCCGGGCAGAGCCATCTGGTCTTCGTGATCGGCGGCTCGCTCGGATTATCTGAGGAGGTTTTAAGGCGGGCCGATTACAGGCTCAGCTTTTCAAAAATGACCTTTCCCCATCAACTGATGCGCGTGATCCTGCTGGAGCAGATCTACCGGAGCTATCGGATCAAAAATGGGGAACCGTACCATAAATAAACACAAGCAAAAGGAGGAAATCTTATGAATGCAGGGAAAACGGGGAACAGATGTTTGGTTCTTCTGGTCGCATTTCTTATGACGGCGGCTCTTGCCGTGACAGCATGGGCGGCCACGAGGTATGACACGATCGAGGATCTGTACTGGGCTGACGACATGACAACGGCGCGCTGGGAGGAGATCGAGGACGCCTACCAGTACGAGATTCAGCTTTACCGCAATGACAGCCGCGTGGATACGGTGAAGACGAAGAAGAATTATTACAACATGGAGAAAAAGATGACGAGCGAGGGCGAGTACACGTTTAAGGTGCGCGCGCTCGCAAAGAGCAAATCTTCCGAGTACAGTAACGGCGTCTGGTCGAGTATGTCGGAGGGAACGTATATTGACCAGAGTTTTGCGGAGCTGATGAAAAACGGCGGGAAGATCGACACGAAGAATTCCGGCCCCGGCGCGGCAGCCGCTTCCTCCGAGCCGTCGAAGGGAAATGCTGTGCTTTTAAAGGAGCAGTGGATGCAGACCCCGGAGGGAAAGTGGTGGTACCGCCTCTCGGACGGGAGCTATCCGAAGGACGGCTGGTGGCAGGAGCCGGGAAGCGGCACCTGGTATTATTTCGACGCGCAGGGATATATGATGACCGGCTGGATTGACTGGAACGGGAAGCGTTATTACTGCCAGCCCTCCGGCGCGATGGTGGTCGGCGAGGTGATGATTGACGGCGTGACGCACCGCTTTGACGGCTCCGGCGCATTGCAGCAGTAAGACCGGCAGACAATCATCCGGTCATGTGTCCATTACTATGAATATATCACCCTTCCCCTCATATATTTACTTATAAGGGGAGGGGTGATTTTGGATAAGCGGGAAGAACTCATCAAGATTTTTTCCAAAGATATCAGAACGATTCTGAAGCAGGTTTCCGTTGATTTTGAACAGGTGCAGGAAATCCGGCTCCGTGTCCACGCACCGCTTCTCATGATCTGCAACAACCATGAATACTACATTACTCCTGAAGGAAATTTAAGCATGCGGGCGGATGAGGCTTACCTGGTGACCAGGCAGGCGTTAAAGGAGACTCTGGAATACATGAGCAGCTACTCCCTCTACGCCTTTGAGGAGGAGATCAAGCAGGGCTTCATCACCATACAGGGCGGCCACCGGATCGGCATTGCAGGCAAGACGATCACGGACGAGCATGGAATCCGCAGCATGAAGTTCATATCATTTATCAATGTCCGCCTCTCCCACCAGGTGAAGGGGTGCGCGACGACAGTGCTGCCATACCTGTATGAGTGCGGCCTAATTCAGCACACGCTGATCATCTCGCCGCCCAGGTGCGGGAAGACCACGCTCCTGCGCGACATTATCCGCCAGGTCTCAAACGGCACCGGCCCTGAGCCGGGGATGACCGTGGGCGTGATCGACGAGCGCTCGGAGATCGGCGCGTGTTACCAGGGCGTGCCCCAGAATGAGCTTGGCATCCGCACGGATATCCTGGACTGCTGCCCGAAGGCGCAGGGGATGATGATGCTGATCCGCACCATGTCGCCGCAGGTCATTGCGGTGGACGAGATCGGGAGCAGGGACGATTTAGAGGCGATCGAGTATGTGATGAACTGCGGATGCAAGCTGATCGCCACGGTTCACGGCAGCTCGATTGATGACATTAAACAAAAGCCGGTGCTTCGGAAGATGGTGATGGAGCGGTGGTTTGAGCGCTATATTATCCTGAATAACCGGGGAAGGGTGGGGAATGTGGATCAGATTTATGATTCGCGCGGCACGAAGCTCTATCCGATCGGGGGAGAATGCCTATGAGCGTACAGTTCTTGATGAGGGCGGCGGGGGCCGCGCTTGTGATTGCCGGCGCGTCGGGCTGCGGGTGGTGGCAGGCATGCCAGTACCGCAGGCGGCTTAAGGAGCTGGAGCAGCTCCGCCAGATGATATTTTTGCTGAAAGGTCAGATCCTCTACGCGAACGCGCCGCTTTCGGAGGCGTTTGAGGCCGTGGGGAGGCGGTCGGAGGGAAGGCTTGCGCGGATGTTTACGGACGTTGCGGCGCGGATTGAAGGCCAGCAGGGCGAGCCGTTTAGCGAGATCTGGAGCGAGGAGACGGAGCGGCTTGCCGGGCAGGACGGAGAAAAAGAAGCGGACGCGACCGCGCTCACGAAGGAGGACAGGCAGTCTTTGGCGGCGCTTGGGAAGCATCTGGGATTCCTCGATAAGGAGGCCCAGGAGCGAACCCTGCTTTTGTATCTGGAGCAGCTTGAGGAGCAGACCGCTTCGCTCAGGGAGCACAGGCAGGAGCGCTGCAGGCTCTATACCAGCCTGGGCGTCATGGGAGGGATGTTCTTAGCTATTTTGCTGGTATAAAGACGGGCAGGCGGCGGGAGGAAAGGTGGAGATATGGGAGTCAATCTGATATTTAAAATTGCGGCTGTCGGGATTTTGGTTTCGGTCATCTGCCAGGTGTTAAAGCACAGCGGGCGGGAGGAACAGGCATTTCTGACAAGCCTTGCGGGGCTCATCCTGGTCCTGTTCTGGATGGTGCCGTATATTTATGAGCTGTTTGAGACGATCAAAAATCTATTTGCATTGTAGGTGATTCCATGACAGTAGTCACGATTGCGATTGTGGGGATTACGGCGGTCATGCTTGCCGTGCAGATGAAGAACATAAACGGGGAGTACGGGACGTATCTTGTGATGGCGGCGGGGTGCTTTATCTTTTTTTACGGTGTGTCGAAGATGGAGAGCATACTGGACGCCATGCGGCGGATCCAGGAATTTATCCGCATCAATCATGTGTACTTAAATACGCTGATAAAAATGACGGGGATCACCTACATCGCGGAGTTCGCCTCCGGCATCTGCAAGGACGCGGGGTACGGGGCGCTCGGCGGGCAGATTGAAATTTTCGGGAAGCTGTCGATCCTCGCGGTCAGCATGCCGATCGTGCTGGCGCTTTTAGAGACGCTCCAGGGGTTCCTGGCATGAGAGGGAAGCTCCTGCGCATGACGGTGTTTCTGGCGCTGCTTTTGCTTTTTCTGCGGGGCGGCGCGGAAACGGTACAAGCACGCGAGGCAGAGCCGGAAAGCATACAGACCGGGGAATGGGAGGACATTGATCGCTTCCTCAAGGAGAACGCGGGAAACGCCGGGAAGTCAATCTCCTTTACGGAGCTTGTGAAAGCGCTGATGGCGGGTGAGGGGAAAAAGGCGGGGCGGATGATCTTAGATGCCGCAAGGCAGGGGATCTTCGGGGAGTTTGAGCGGGGAGGGCGCGTGTCGGCGCAGCTTCTGGCGCTGGGACTGATCGGCGCGGTATTTGCCGGATTTGCCGAGATCTTTGCCGGGGGGAGAATGTCGGAGACCGGATTTTTTATGACTTACCTGATGAGCTTTGCCGTGCTTGCGACATCGTTTTTCGAGAGCGTGTCGATTGCGGCGGGCGTGCTGGAAAAGCAGGTTCTGTTTATGAAGGTTCTGATCCCGTCGTACTTTGCGGCGGTGGCGTGGGCGGGCGCGGCGGCGGCGTCAGCCGCGTGGTACGAGGTGCTGCTGTTTCTCATCGCGGGAGTGCAGTGGCTGTACTTAAAGGCGCTGCTTCCGCTTGTGCGGATCTACATTATGCTGGTGCTGGCGGGAAACATGGCGAAGGAGGATATGCTGTCGAAGATGACGGAGCTTTTAAAAACGGTGGTTCAGTGGGGGAGCAGGTCGCTTGTGGGGCTGGTGGTGGGCTTCCACCTGATTCAGGGAATGGTGCTGCCATACGCGGACGCGGTGAAGACGGCGGGTGTGCAGAAGCTTCTTCAGGTGATCCCCGGAGTGGGGGCGGGCGCGGGGGCTGTGACGAAGCTGATCCTCGGCTCCGGAGTCCTGATCAAGAATACCATGGGCGCGGCGGCGGTCGTGATCCTGATACTCTTAAGCCTGATGCCCCTTTTAAAGCTTCTCGTCCTGCTGGTCCTTTACCGGGCTGTGGCGGCGGCGCTTCAGCCTGTGGCAGATAAGCGGCTGGTGGGCTGCATAAGCGGCGTGGCGGACGCGCAGCGGCTGCTTCTCGGCATTGTGGCGTCGGGGCTTTTGCTGTTTGTCATCACCATAGCGTTGATCTGTCTGGGGACGAATGTCTCCTATCTGGCGTGAGGAAGGGCGGGATGGAGATGGAGGCGGTCTACGGCTGGATTCGGAATCTGATCGGATTTTTTCTTTTTGTGACGGTGATCGAGCATCTGCTTCCGGGGGATTCATATCGAAAGTATGTTCGATTATTCTCCGGCATGGTGATGATCCTTCTGGTGCTAAAGCCGCTCTCGCAAAAGCTTCAGATCGAGGAGCGGATAGCCCGCTATTATCAATCGTTCGTGTTTCGCTACGAGGCGGACGAGCTGAAGGAAAATATACTGGGGATAGAAGAGCAGCGTCTGGAGCAGATGATCGCGCAGTATGAGGAGGCGGTGGAGCTCGATGTGAAGCAGATGGCGGAGGATATGGGGTTTGTGGTCCGGGACTGCCGGGTGAAGATCGACGGCGAGGAAAGCTCCGAGCGCTTCGGGACAGTGACGCGGATTTTTCTTACCGTATCGGAGGAAAGCGCGGACGGGGAAAAAGAAACTGCGACAGAAATGGTAGAGCCGGTGGAGCCGGTGATCGTGGGGGGCGGCGCGCGGCCCGCGGAGGATACGCCGCCCGCAGGGAAGTCCCCTAAGTCTGACAGAGAGACTGCCGGGCTCAGGAGGCGGATCGCATCCTATTATGGTCTGGAGGAGAGCTATGTGGAAATTCAAATCATTGACGGGAAGGGATAAGTGGCTGTTTCTTTTGACGATCGGGGTGATCCTGTGCATTCTGGCATTCCCTGTCGGAAATGGCGCCCTGAGCGTGAAAAAGACATCCGGGAGCGTGACGGAGCGGGAGACACAGAGCGGGACTGGGAAGTCGCCGCTTTCAGGGGAGGATAATGGTCTCCCGGCGTCGGCAAAGGCGGAGTCCGCCTACGAGCGGCGTCTGGAAGAGCGGGTGAAGGAAATCTTAAAGGATGTGGACGGCGTGGGCGAGGTGGAGGTGATGATCGTACTGAAGTCCTCCGCGGAGAAGGTGGTGCAGGTGGACAATTCAAGCTCCCGCTCCGTCACCGAGGAGCAGGATAGCAGCGGCGGAACCAGGAAGATCGAGAGCCAGGAGCAGGAGCACAGCACGGTACTGACAGGCGGTGGAACGGATGCGGGCCCCATCATTGCAAAGGAGGTCTACCCGGAGATTTCCGGGATCATCATCAGCGCCACGGGCGGGGGGAGTCCCACGGTGCAGGCGGAAATTTCTGCGGCGATGGAGGCATTATTCGGTCTCCCGCCTCATAAGATAAAAGTACTAAAGCGGGTGGAATAAAGGAGTGGCAATATGAAGGAGAGGAAACCACGGAAGCGTCTGAAAGATGTGAATATGAAGAAGCTGTTCCGCAGGAATCAGATCATCATAACGACGCTTGCGATCATGATCGCGGCTGCGGGGTATCTGAATTACGCGGGAAAGAAAGAGCTCAAGGCGAGCACGGATGAGAAGGTATATGAGGCGGGCGCCACGGAAATTTCAGACGAGGACATTCTCGCGGAGAATCAGGCGGTGAGCTATGACTTCACGGAGGGCATCGAGGAGGCTGTGCCGCAGGCGGAGGGCGACTTAATGCAGGCGGAGGCTCTCGAGCAGGGTACACAGCTTGCGGAGATCGAGAGCTGGGACGAGGGCGAGGAGGCCGGTATGGAAAATCCCGGTGAGGCGGTTCTGACAAACGGACTCACGGTATCCGACTACATAGCCGGTGTCCAGCTAAACCGCGAGCAGATCCGCGCCAAAAATAAGGAGACCCTAAACAGTATCATCAATAATGCGGGCATTGACGAGGCGGCAAAGAAAGAGGCAATCCAGAGCATGATCGCCATGACCGCCGTGGCGGAGAAGGAGAACGCGGCTGAGACGCTCCTGCAGGCGAAAGGCTTTGCGGACCCGGTGGTGAGCTTAACCGACGGCAAGGTCGATGTAGTCATAAACGCCCAGAGCATCACCGACCAGCAGCGCGCTCAGATCGAGGACATCGTGAAGCGCAAGACCGAGGTCTCCGCGGACAGCATTGTCATCTCGCTCCTAAACCTGGAAGAGTGAGAACGGTTACTTAAAAAACAATTGAAGGAAATGTTTTTTGCCTGGTGTGTGAATGCTATATGAGTCAGGAAATCATGTGTAACCGTAAAAATGCGGAAACTCAAGTGAAAACCCCCTTTGCAAATCGGGCTGTATTTGGTATACTGTAATCAGCAGCAAATTTAATCGTTTGAGGAGGGGGATACCGTGTCAGAGCTGGAAGAGAGAAATACCCATAAATTATACGAAAAGGACGCGATCGGAGAGGTGCGCATCGCTGACGAGGTGGTCGCGATCATTGCGGGCCTTGCGGCGACGGAGGTGGACGGCGTGGATTCCATGGCGGGCAATATCACCAACGAGCTGGTAGGCAGGCTCGGCATGAAGAATCTGTCAAAGGGCGTGAAGGTGGATGTGACTGAGGAGCATGTATCTGTCGATCTCTCCCTGAATATCAAGTACGGCTACAATATCCCGGACGTCAGTGAGAAGGTTCAGGATAAGGTCAAGAGCGCCATTGAGAATATGACGGGGCTCACCGTTCTTGATGTGAATATTCGGATCGCCGGGGTAAATATGGCGGAAGTAAAATAAGCGGGAAAGGAAACGCCTTGCAGCGTGTCTGTAAGGCCTTTCCTTTTAAAAAGCCACTTTTATTTCGACCAGCTAAAGAGGGCGATGCCCGCGATGGCGACGGCTGCACCGATCAGCTTCCGCCACTGGAAGTCTGCTCTGTCCACGCCGAAAAGTCCGAACAGCTCGATGAGGTAGGCGGTGATGATCTGCGTCACCACGATGAGCAGGGTGGCTTTCGCGGGTCCCAGTCCGTCCATGCTGCGGATCACGGTGTAGGTGATGAACGCGCCGATGAGGCCGCCTGCCAGCATGTACCAGGGCCGCACTTCAAATATGGCGCCCACCGGGCTTTTGTCCGCGAAGAACCAAAGGATCACACACGTTAAGAACGCGGTGAGCTGCACCCAGCCCGCCGAGACCCAGATCCCGGTCTGTTTTGTTACCTCTGTATTTAAAACGCCCTGAATGCTCATAAGCGCGCCGGAGATCAGCGCGATCACAAATCCCCATATCATAGCCGAAACCCTCACTTTTTCCGTATATAGTAATCTATGCGTCAACAGACATTCCGCGCTGTTTAGATTCCCCCGAAAAAGAAAATAAATACCTTTAAAAGCAGAGATTGTGAAATGAATGGAAATGTGTTATACTATCCGGGAAAGCAATGAGCAGAGCGAAAGAACACAGTCAGTACCAGGAGGGACGACAGATGACCAGGAGAGAGATGCGGGAGCATTGTTTCAAAATGCTGTTCGGGGTAGATTTCTACCCGGCGGAGGAGACCGCGGGGCAGGCGGAGCAGTATTTTTATTCACCGGAGGAGGACGACACCGCACAGGACGGCGCGGTGGAGGTGATCCATCAGGTGGACGTGAGCGAGGCGGACCGCACGTTTCTGATCGACCGCGTGGAGAGCATCGCCGCCAGGATACCGGAGCTCGACGAAAAGATCAACGCGGTGGCGCAGGGCTGGAAGACCAGGCGCATGGGCAGGGTGGAGCTCACCATTCTGCGCCAGGCATTGTACGAGATGATGTACGACAGCGAGGTGCCGGAGAAGGTGGCGATCAACGAGGCGGTCGATCTGGCAAAGAAATACGGCGGCAGGGAGTCGTCGGCGTTTGTCAACGGGGTATTGGCGAAATTTATGACTGTAAGTAACAGTTCAACGTAGGACTTTGCACTTGCTGCAAAGTCCGTAAGAATGTGTTATGGCAGAAAGGAATCCGGCCCTTCGCCGCAGGCGAACTTTAAATGGGCTGGATTCCGTAACAGTTTGGCCGCACGGCTGAACTGTTACGACTGCGGAGTGATATGGCGAGCATTTATTCAGTTTCACAGGTGAATTCTTACATTAAGAATATGTTTGCCCAGGACTTTGCCCTGAGCCGTATCGCGGTGCGCGGGGAGGTATCCAACTGCAAGTACCACACGTCCGGGCATATCTATTTTACACTCAAGGATGGGACCGGGACTCTGGCTGCGGTGATGTTTGCCGGTCAGAGGCGGGGTCTCTCTTTTCAGTTGCGGGAAGGTCAGCAGGTGGTTGTGACCGGCTGCGTCGATGTGTACGAGCGCGACGGGAAGTACCAGCTCTACGCGCGAGGGATCGAGCTGGACGGCAGGGGCGATCTGTTTGAGCGCTTCCAGAGGCTTAAAGATGAGCTTGAGGAGATGGGGATGTTCGCGGCGGAGTACAAGCGGCCGATTCCCCGCTATGCGATGAATATCGGCGTGGTGACGGCGAGCACCGGGGCGGCGATCCGGGATATTATGAATATCACCGCGCGGCGCAATCCTTATGTGCAGCTTATGCTGTATCCGGCGCTCGTGCAGGGAGACGGGGCGGTGGCAAGCATCGTCGCGGGTATCCGCGCCCTGGATGCGCTCGGGCTCGACGTCCTCATCGTGGGGCGCGGCGGCGGCTCCAGTGAGGATCTGTGGGCGTTTAACGAGGAGCCGGTAGCCAGGGCGATCTTTGAATGTCATACCCCGGTGATCTCGGCGGTGGGGCATGAGACGGATGTGACGATCGCCGATTATGTGGCGGATCTGCGCGCGCCTACGCCGTCGGCGGCGGCGGAGCTCGCAGTGTTTGATTACCGGCAGTTCGAGGAGCAGCTTATGGCGTACCGGGCGGCGCTTAACCGCAGCATGGAGCGGCAGGCGGAGCGGCGCAGGTATCTCGCGGAGCAGTACCGTCTGCGCTTAAAGCTCCACGATCCGGAGCGGCTTTTGCGCGATAAGAGGCAGCGCCTCGCGGATATCCAGCAGCGGCTTCAGAGCACGATGGAGCAGAGGCTTCTCGACGCGAGACACAAACTGGCGCTCGCCGGGGGACGGCTGCACGGGCTCTCGCCTCTCGAGAAGATCAGCAGAGGTTTTGCGTTTGTGACTGACGGGAGCGACCGCCGGGTCGAGAGTGTCCGCCAGGTGGAGCCGGGCGATATGGTCACGCTCCGCATCACGGACGGGAGGATCACGGCACAGGTGACAGAGAGGGAGGATGTGACGTATGGGTAAGGATAGATCGATCGAACAGATATTCGAGGAGCTGGATCAGGTTATGGAGAAGCTAGAGGCATCGGACACATCCCTCGAGGAGTCCTTTGCCTGCTATGAGGCGGGTATGAAATTAGTGAAGGCGTGCGGGGAGAAGATTGACAAGGTGGAAAAAAAGATGATCATCCTGCGGGGAGGGACAGAAGATGGAGATGCGTGAGGAATTGGCGCGGCGGGCGAGAGCCGTGGAGCAGATCGTGGAGCAGTACCTTCCGGCGGAGGAGGGGCATCAGAAGACTGTTTTTGAGGCAATGAACTACAGCGTGCGTGCGGGCGGGAAGCGTCTGCGTCCGCTGCTCATGCAGGAGACCTTCCGGCTGTTTGGCGGAAAGGGAGGCCAGATCCGCCCGTTTATGGCAGCGGTCGAGATGATCCACACCTCCTCCCTGATCCACGACGATCTCCCCTGCATGGACAATGACGAGCTGCGGCGCGGCCTTCCTACGACCTGGGTAAAGTTCGGCTATGACATGGCAGTCCTTGCGGGAGACGCGCTGATGATCTACGCCTTTGAGACGGCGGCGAAGGCATTTTCGGAGACGGACCGCCCGGAGCGCGTGGCGGAGTGCATCGGGCTCCTTGCGCGAAAGACGGGCGTTTACGGCATGATCGGCGGCCAGGTCGTCGATGTGGAGCTGACGGATCAGCCGATTCCCAGGGAGAAGCTTGACTTTATCTACCGCCTGAAGACGGGGGCGCTCCTTGAGGCGTCCATGATGATCGGCGCGGTTCTCGCCGGGGCGGATGAGGAGCAGGTAAAGAAGGTTGAACAGATCGCGGCGGCGGTGGGCCTCGCGTTCCAGATTCAGGACGATATCCTCGATGTGACCGGCACGGCGGGACAGCTCGGAAAGCCGGTCTTAAGCGATGAGAAGAACCACAAGACCACCTATGTGACGCTTGAGGGGATTGACAGGGCGAAGGCGGATGTGGCAGGCCTTTCCGCCCGGGCAGTGGCGCTTTTAGGGGAGCTTCCAGGAGAGAATGCGTTTCTCGGAAAGCTCATTGAGATGCTCGTGACGCGGGAGAGTTAAGCAGCCGCAAAAATACGAAGTGGGAGAACGAAGCGATGATCTTGGAGCGTATTGAAGGACCGTGGGATGTGAAAAGGTTAAACCAGGAAGAGCTAAAGACGCTTGCGGCGGAGATCCGTCAGTTCCTGATCGGAAAGATCAGCGTGACCGGCGGCCATCTGGCGTCAAACCTGGGCGTGGTGGAGCTCACCATAGCGCTCTATCTCGCCTTTGACCTGCCGAGGGACAAGGTGATCTGGGACGTCGGGCACCAGTCCTACACGCACAAGATCTTAAGCGGGCGGAGGGAGATGTTTGACGAGCTGCGCCAGTACGGCGGCATGAGCGGCTTCCCAAAGCGCAAGGAGAGCCCCTACGACGCATTTGACACGGGGCACAGCTCCACATCCATCTCCGCCGGGCTTGGCATGGCGCAGGGGCGCGATCTCCTCGGCGAGGACTACGCGGTGGTGTCGGTGATCGGCGACGGCGCGCTGACCGGCGGCATGGCTTACGAGGCGCTCAACAACGCGGCCCACTTAAAGAAAAACTTTATCATCATCCTCAACGACAACAATATGTCAATCTCCGAGAATGTGGGCGGGATGTCGAGGTACCTAAACGGGATTCGTTCCGGCGCCGGGTACAATGAATTAAAAAAGCAGGTGTCGGACACGCTCGCGAAGATCCCGGTCATCGGGGAAAGCCTGATCGACAAGATCAGCCGCACAAAGAACAGCATCAAGCAGCTTGTCATTCCGGGAATGCTTTTTGAAAATATGGGAATCACCTATCTCGGCCCGGTGGACGGGCACAATGTAAAAGAGATGGCAAAGCTCTTTAAGGAGGCGCGGGGGCTCGACCACGCGGTGCTCGTGCATGTGCTCACAAAGAAAGGGAAGGGCTATGCGCCCGCCCAGAAGAACCCTTCCGCGTTCCATGGCGTTGAGCCCTTCGATATCGAGACGGGAAAGCCCCTAAAGGAGAAGGTCTACCCGAGCTATACGGACGTGTTCTCGAAGGAGCTGTGCAGGCTGGCGGCGGAGGATCCGCGCGTGGTGGCTGTGACGGCGGCGATGCCGGACGGAACGGGGCTTAAGGTCTTTGCGAGACGATTCCCGGAGCGTTTTTTTGACGTGGGGATCGCGGAGCAGCACGCAGTCACCTCGGCGGCGGGGATGGCGGCGGCGGGCTTAAGACCCGTGGTCGCGGTCTATTCCTCCTTTTTGCAGCGCGGCTTCGACCAGATCCTACATGACGTCTGTATCCAGAATCTTCCGGTCGTCTTTGCGCTTGACAGGGCGGGTCTGGTGGGAAGCGACGGGGAGACGCACCAGGGGATTTTTGACCTGTCGTACTTAAGCTGTATTCCCAACATGACGGTGCTCGCCCCGAAGAACCTCTGGGAGCTTAGGGCGGATCTTGAGTATGCGCTTAAAGAGCACGAGGGCCCTATTGCCATCCGCTATCCGCGGGGGCAGGCGTACCGGGGGCTTAAAGAATTTACAAGTCCGATCGAGTACGGGAAGGGCGAGGTATTATACGAGGGGAGAAAGATCGCGCTCCTGGCGGTGGGGAGCATGGTGAGCACCGCGGAGCATATCCGGGACAAGCTGAAAAATGAGGGCTGGGACTGCACCCTCGCGAACGGCCGCTTTGTCAAGCCCGTGGACTATGAGCTGGTGGACCGCCTGGCTTCAACACATGAGTTTCTCGTTGTCATGGAGGAAAATGTGCTGCTCGGCGGCTACGGGATTCAGGTGAAGGCCTATGTCAAGGATCATTATCCGGGCGTAAGTGTGCTCACGGTGGCGCTTCCGGATGCCTATGTGGAGCATGGGAATGTATCGCTTCTGCGCGAGGCGCTCGGAATAGACAGCGATTCCATCATAAGGGCGATGCGGGCGCATTACCCGGAGCTTAAATCCCGCACAGGCGGCGATGAGGAGGAGCAATGAAAGAGAGACTGGATATCCTTTTGGTAAACCGCGGTCTGGCGGCGTCCAGGGAGAAGGCGAAGGCGATCATCATGTCCGGGATCGTCTATGTGGACGGTCAGAAGGAGGACAAGGCGGGCTCCATGTTCGAGGAGACGGCGGCGATCGAGGTTCGGGGAGCCGTGTTAAAATATGTGAGCCGGGGCGGCCTTAAGCTCGAGAAGGCAATGAGCAGCTTCGGCGTGGAGCTTGCGGGAAAGGTCTGCATGGACGTTGGCTCATCCACAGGCGGCTTTACCGACTGTATGCTGCAAAACGGGGCGGTGAAGGTCTACGCGGTGGATGTGGGACACGGACAGCTTGACTGGAAGCTGCGCAACGACCCGCGGGTGGTCTGCATGGAAAAGACAAATATCCGGTATGTGACGCCAGAGGACATTGCGGAGCGAATCTGCTTTTCCTCCATCGACGTCTCCTTTATCTCGCTCACAAAGGTATTAGGGCCGGTGAAGGCGCTGCTTAAAGAGGATGGCCAGATCGTGTGTCTGATCAAACCGCAGTTTGAGGCGGGGCGGGAGAAGGTCGGAAAGAAAGGCGTGGTGCGCGACAAGAGCACGCATCTTGAAGTGATTGAGAAGGTGGTCTGCTTTGCGGAGAGCCTCGGCTTTGAGATCTCGGGCCTTACATTTTCCCCGATCAAGGGCCCGGAGGGCAACATCGAGTATCTGCTCTACCTTAAGAATCACGGGGACGGAGCGGTCGTGCCGGACTGCCCGATCGACGCGGCGGCGGTTGTGGAGGAGGCCCATAAGAGCTTGCGTAACAGTTTGGCCGTATAGCTGAACTGTTACGAGCTTACAGGCGTGAACAGTTGCCGTGAATGCACGGAAAAAGGGACGGGAGAGAAAATGAAGTATTTTTATCTGATAGCGAACCCCGGCAGGGAGGGTACCTCACAGGCGGTGAGGGAGATACAGGCGTACTTAAAAAAGCGCGGGGCGGTGTGCACGGGCTGTAAGAGCCGTGCGCCGGAAAAGGGTGAGACGTCCGACCTCTGCTTTACGGAGGCTTCAGAGATACCAGCGGAGACGGAGTGCGTGATCACGCTCGGAGGAGACGGCACGCTGATCCAGGCGGCCAGGGATCTTGTGGAGCTGCAGCTTCCGATGATCGGCGTCAATCTCGGGCATCTGGGGTATCTGACCCAGGTGGCGCGGGGGGAATCCGCGCTGCCCATGCTGGACGCGCTTATGGAGGACCGCTTCACCCTGGAAAAACGCATGATGCTGGAGGCGCGCCTCGTTGGCGATGAAAGACAGAGGCGGGGGATCGCTCTCAACGACATTGTCCTGACAAGGAAGGACATGCTTCAGGCGCTGCATTTTCGCGTGTACTTAAACGGCGTCCTTTTCAACGAGTATATGGCGGACGGTATGATCGTCGCGACCCCGACCGGCTCCACCGCGTACAATCTGTCGGCGGGCGGGCCGATCGTGGCTCCGGGGGCGGAGCTTATCCTCGTGACGCCGGTGTGCGCCCACTCGCTTTTCTCAAGGAGCATTGTTCTCCCGCCAGAGGATATCGTGAGCATCCGGCTTGCCGGGGATCAGTGTGAGAAGCAGACGGTGGTGCTTGACGGAAAGCAGAGATTCCTCATAGGAGAGGGGGACACGCTGGAGATAAGGAGGGCGAAGAAGGCGACCAAGCTGATACAGCTAAGCGACGTATCATTCCTGGAGAATATCAGGAGAAAGATGAATCAAATCGGAGTGCAGGAGGGGCGTAAATGAAGCTGGAACGGCACAGTAAGATCGTAGAGCTGATCGGGAAATACGAGGTGGAGACTCAGGAGGAGCTGGCGGAGCTTTTGCAGGCGGAGGGCTTTAAGGTGACGCAGGCGACGGTTTCCCGCGACATAAGGGAGCTCAAGCTGACGAAGGCACAGGCGGAGAGCGGAAGACAGCGCTACATGGTCATGGACACGCGGGGAAACCTAAACGGGAAATACAGCCGTATTTTGAGGGAGGGCTTTGTCTCGATGGATATGGCGCAGAATATCCTTGTGATCAAGACGGTCTCGGGGATGGCGATGGCGGTGGCGGCCGCGCTCGACGCGATCCATTTCCATGAGATCGTGGGTTGCATCGCCGGGGACGATACCATTATGTGCGCGGTGCGCAGCGCCGACGACACGATCCTTGTGATGGACAAGATCAAACAACTGATGACCGTTTAGCCACGCAAAAACGGATGATGGAATAGGGGGAGTAAAATGCTTCTGGAATTACATGTAAAAAATCTGGCGCTGATCGAGGCGGCGGATGTAGAGTTTGGGGAGGGCTTAAATATCCTGACCGGCGAGACCGGCGCGGGCAAGTCTATCCTCATGGGCTCCGTGAATCTGGCGCTGGGGCAGAAGGCGTCAAAGGAGATCATCCGCGCCGGGGCGGAGTATGCCTATGTAGAACTGGTGTTCGATGTGGACGAGGAGAAGCGGGCGGCGTTAAATGCCCTTGATATCTACCCGGATGAGGACGGCTGCATTGTCATCAGCAGGAAGATCATGGCGGCGCGCAGCGTCAGCAAGATCAATGATGAGACAGTGACCTCGTCAAGGCTTAAGGCGGTGACGTCGCTCTTGATCGACATTCACGGACAGCACGAGCACCAGTCGCTGCTCCATAAGTCGAAGCATCTGGAAATCCTGGACGCCTACGCGAGAACCCGCGTCAGCCCGTTAAAGGCCGAGATTGCGGAGGCGTACCGGAAGTACAGGCAGCTTAAGGACGAGCTCGAAAAGCAGGGAGACGACGCGGAGAGCAGGAAGCGGGAAGCGGATTTTTTACAGTTTGAGGTAGATGAGATCGAGAGCGCGGCGCTCAAGGAGGGCGAGGAGGAGCGCCTCACGGAGCAGTACCGCAAGGTGTCGAACGCCAGGCGGATCATAGAAAGCCTGTCGGCGGCGTATGAGGCGGTGAATGCGGACGGCGTGGGGACGGCGCTCCACGAGGTGAGCGCGGTGCTTCCGTATGATGCGGCCTTAGAACCGATCAAGGATCAGCTCTACGACGCGGAATCTATTTTAAATGATGTGCACCACGCGATCGGTTCATACCTTGATGAACTGGATTTTGACGAGTCGGAGCTGGCGCTTTTGGAGGAGCGCCTTGATCTGATCCACAATTTGCAGGCAAAATATGGAAACACGGTGGCGCGGATTTTAGAAGCGCTTGAGGAGAAAAGAGCGCGGCTTGAGCAGCTCGCGAATTTTGATGAATACCGCGCGAAAACCGAGAGAGAATATGATGAGGTGACAAAGCGTCTTGACGAACTTTGCGCGGAGCTTTCATTAAGGCGCCGTGAGGCGGCGGATGCGCTCACGGAGCAGATTCGGGAAGGTCTCATGGACCTAAATTTCCTCGACGTAAAATTTTCCATGGAATTTAAAAAGCTTGATCATTTTACGGCGAATGGCTATGACGAAGCGGAATTTCTGATCTCCGCGAATCCGGGCGAGCCGGGGCGCTCCCTGGGAGCGGTCGCGTCGGGCGGCGAGCTGTCGCGGATCATGTTGGCGATCAAGACGGTGCTTGCGGACGGGGACGACATCCCGACCCTCATTTTCGATGAGATTGATACGGGCATCAGCGGGCGGACGGCGCAGAAGGTTTCGGAAAAGCTTTCCATTATCGCGCGGAGCCACCAGGTGATCTGCATCACCCATCTGCCGCAGATCGCGGCTATGGCGGACTGCCATTTTGAGATCGCGAAGGCGACGGACGAGGGCAAGACGAAAACGCGGATTCGGAGGCTTTCCGGCGAGGAGACGGTGACGGAGCTTGCGAGGCTTTTAGGCGGCGCAAGGATCACGGACGCAGTGCTCTTAAACGCCCGCGAGATGAAAAAATTAGCAGAGCAGATAAAGAAATCATAGAGTGGTTTTTAACCCAGCCACACATACTAGGAAGGAGCTTAAGAAAGGCTCCTTTTTCTTTTGTTTCTAAATGTGGTTCGCGGTCCGGCGTACCGGTTTTGGTAATAAGAGGAGGTATGTGTGATGACACAGAGGGAAAAATTTCGCAGGTGCCTGGTACTGACCTTCTGGCTGGGACTTATCTTCACCATCGGATTTACCTGGTACTATATGAGACGGCGGATTCCCGACCGGCTGTGCATTGTGGTCGATGAGGAGGAAACGCTTGATCTTGAGCTACCCTTTGATGTGGTGCTAAAGAGCGAGAGCGAGGAAGTGGTGTTAAAAAATGCCTCCGACATCCCGTCGGATGAGATTCGTCTAAAGACGAATCAGCCCCTTTCTCTGTACGCGAAAAATCAGGGGAGCTACCGGCTGGGACTAAAGCTGTTCGGGAGGATTCAGTTCAAGGAAATCGAGATCGACGTGGTGGACACCCAGTACGCGGTTCCATGCGGCCTTCCGACGGGGATTTATCTGAAATCGAAGGGCGTCATGGTGATCGGCACGGGGCGGATCAAAAACACTGCGGGCGAGGAGGTGGAGCCGTCGTACGGCGTGCTTCAGTCGGGGGATTATATCGAGGCGATCAACGGTGAGGCGCTTAAGAGTAAGGAGGCGCTCATCACCAGCTTAAACCGCATCGGGGAGAGCGAGGCGCTCCTTAGGATACGGCGTGAGGGCAGGGAGTTTGAGGTGCGCGTAAATCCGGTTAAGACTGAGGACGGAAGCTGTAAGCTGGGAGCCTGGGTGCGAGACGACACGCAGGGCATTGGCACGATCACCTACGTTGACGCAAACGGAAATTTCGGCGCCCTCGGCCACGGCATCAGCGACGCCGATACCGGGCGGGTGGTGGAGATCGAGGAGGGCGCGCTCTACGAGACGGAGATCCTGGGTATCGAGAAGGGGACGATCGGGAGCCCCGGCGTCATGGCGGGAGTCATTTACTACGGTCCCGGCTCCCAGACGGGGGTGATCACCGAGAATACCGAAAATGGAATCTTTGGGAAGGTAAATGACAAAATGCGGGATTCCTTAGAGCAGGAGGCGATCGAGGTCGGATACCGCCAGGATGTGAAAAAAGGTCAGGCGTGGCTGCGAAGCAGCGTGTCCGGGGAGATAAGGGACTACGAGATCGAGATCCAGCGGGTAGACTACAATCCGCTCCAGAAAAACAAGAGCCTGGTGCTGCGCGTGGTAGACCAGGAGCTACTGCGCCTGACCGGAGGGAGCCGTCACCCATGTCTTCGTTCAGGACTCCACCAGAGGCTATGGAATCTTTGTCGAAGACATGCTAAAGCATTGAGCGGACTATGGGGCGAAAGCCCCGCAAGCGATGGAACGCGAAGCGAGCCAACGCTTGCCGCCCGGCGGAGTGGCGAGAGGCAGGGCGAAAGCCCCGCAAGCTTGCTTGCGTGAGCATCCTTTTTTCGAGCGGACTATGGGGCGAAAGCCCCGCAAGCGATGGAACGCGGAGCGAGCCAGCGCTTGCCGCCCGGGGCTTTCATAGTAAATTTGTTACACTTTCGCCTCTTCTTCGTTATATGTAACGCACTTTTTGTCGAAACTTGGAGATGGAATCTCATTGCGGAGAGACAAAGAGAGCGACTATAAT
>SFNH01000095.1 GCA_004554205.1 Clostridium sp. | reverse complement strand
AGGATCCGGGCGGCGCTGCCGTTGTGGGAGATCACATCCCCGCGGCTGTCCACCACGATAAAACCCTCCTTCATATTTTCCGTGATGGCGGTAAACTCCTCCTGCTTTTCCCGAAGCGTCTCCATCTGCCCCCGGATCGTCTGCTTCTGCTTTTCCAGGCGGCGCACCAGAGGCGCGAGTTCGTCATACACCTTTTCCGCCTGCGGCGCATCCGGACTTATCCTGTTAATCGGCTCCACGATCCGCCTCGTCTGCACCCCGGCAAGAAGCATTGCCGCGCCCAGTATCACGAATGCCATCGCACTCATCCACGGAATCGTATTCGCCATCGTTGCGAGAGCGCTCCGCGTCGTGCTCGCCACACGGATGACACTCCCGTCCTTTAACCGACTGGCATAATAGTACGTCTGCTCGGCAAGCGTATCCGAGAGCCTTACGCTCTCGCCCTTCCCGCTCTCAAGCGCCCCGCTGATCTCCGGGCGGCCGCTGTGGTTCTCAAGCTGCCCTGGGTCGGCATAGCTGTCATAGAGGACGCTTCCGTCCGCCGCCACCCAGGTGATACGGTTGATACTGCCGCCGTCGCCTCGGCTCCTTAGATGTTTCAGGTAATCTTCCCCCGATGTCTCCATCGCAGCTTCCAGATAGCGCACCTCCGTCGCTACCGACCGCCTCATCTGCGTCTGCATATCGCGGCACAAAAGCCACGCGGTCAGAAGCGTGGCGACAACCATGGAAAGCAGCGCCGTCAGGCATATGCTCCAGTAGATTTTTTTTCTCATCCGATCTCCTCCAGCTTATATCCGGCTCCGCGGATCGTCTCAATATAAGCCCCCGCCGCGCCGAGCTTCCGGCGCAGCGTCCGGATATGCACATCCACCGTCCGCGTCTCACCGTCAAAATCATAGCCCCAGATCTTTGTGAGGATTCGCTCTCTCGTCAGCACGATCCCCTCATTTTCCATCAGATAGCAGAGCAGTTCAAACTCCTTAAAGGTAAGCGTCACCGGCGCATCGTCCACCTTTGCCGTGCGCTTTTGTGTATCCACAGTGATCCGTCCCACCCGGTACATTCCCATCCCCACCGTAAGCTCGCTGCGCCGAAGCAGCGCGCGCACCCGGGACACCAGCTCCATCATGCCGAAAGGCTTCGGGATATAGTCGTCCGCGCCGCTGTCTAACCCCAGCACCTTATCATACTCCGTGCCCTTCGCCGTCAGCATGATCACGGGAAGCTTCGCCGTCCGGGAAGACTCCCGCAGTCTCCTTAAGATCGTCAGTCCGTCCTCATCGGGAAGCATAATGTCAAGAAGCACGAGGGACGGCAGCTCCCGCTTCACCTCCGCCCAGAAGTCCGCGGCGCAGGCAAACCCCCTCGCCGCAAATCCCGTCGTCTGCAGGGTGTAGACCACCAGCTCCCGTATACTCTCATCGTCCTCCACAAGATAGATCATTCTTCGCCCTCACTTAAGATGTATGCCCGTGATGGAGTATTCCACCCACTCGGCAATATTCGTCGCGTGGTCGCCGATCCGCTCAAAATACTTGGCGATCATCAGCATATCAATGCAGAATTCGCCAAGCGCCTCATCAGCGCCGCTCTGGCCCAAAAGGCCGATCAGCTCCTGCTTCACCTTGCCGAACAGATCATCCACCACATCATCATATAAAACTACTTCTTTCGCGATATTAAGATCACGCTTCACATAGGAATCAATGCTCTTCGTCACCATCTTCATGGTCGCCTCAGCCATGTCCCGGATATGCACCCGGCTCTTCGCCTCCCGGTTCTGGATATAGCCGCAGATCTCCGCGATATCCGAGGCCTGGTCGCCGATCCGCTCCATATCGGAGATCATCTTGAGCGCCGAGGAAACCTGCCTCAAATCGCTCGCCACCGGCTGCTGCTGCAAAAGGAGACGCATACAGAGGCTCTCGATATCCCGCTCCTTCTGGTCGATCTCGCGGTCGGCCTTATAGACCTCCTCCGCGAAATCCCCCTCTCCCGTAAGCGTCCGGGACGCGTAGGAGATCGCGTCCTCACACAGCGCTCCCATCCGGATCAGCTCCACATTCAGCAGCTCAAGCTGCTCGTCAAAACGATTGCGCATATCAGCCAAACCTCCCCGTAATGTAGTCTTCCGTCTTTTTATTACCCGGCATGGAAAAGATCTGCTCGGTCTCCCCGAACTCGACCACCTCGCCGAGCAGGAAAAATGCCGTCTTATCCGAGATGCGCGCCGCCTGCTGCATATTGTGTGTCACCATGACAATAGTATAATCCTTTTTCAGCTCCACGGCAAGGTCTTCGATCCTCGAGGTCGAGATCGGGTCGAGCGCCGAGGTCGGCTCATCCATGAGGAGTACCTCCGGCTGTACTGCCAGCGCACGCGCAATGCACAGTCGCTGCTGCTGTCCTCCGGACAGTCCCAGCGCGCTCTTCTTTAAGCGGTCCTTGAGCTCCTCCCATATTGCCGCGTCGCGCAGCGACTTCTCCACGATATCATCAAGCTGCACCTTTGAATGTATCCCGTGAGTGCGCGGCCCGAAGGCAATGTTGTCATACACGCTCATCGGAAACGGATTCGGCTTCTGGAATACCATCCCCACCCGCTTTCGCAGCAGATTGATGTCCATATCCCCGTAGATATCCTCGCCGTCGAGCAGTACGCTCCCTGTGATCTTACAGCCCTCCACCAGATCATTCATCCTGTTTAAGGACTTTAATAGCGTGGACTTGCCGCAGCCGGACGGCCCGATAAACGCGGTGATCTCTCTCTCCTTAATATCGAGATTGATATTTTTTAATGCCTTGAAATCCCCGTAGTACAGCTCCATATTCCTGATTGAAATTTTATCCATATCTTCCCTTTCCGCCGTCCAAAAGCGCCTATGCGGATTTTCCCGACACCCGCCTTGCGATGATGCCGGAAATCGCGTTGATGGCGACGACGATCACCAGGAGCACCACCGCCGTCGCGTAGGACTGATCCGTATAAAGCCCCTCGTTCGTCAGCACATACATATGCACCGCGAGGGTCCGCCCCGAGCCAAACAGATTCTCCGGGATCCCGGCTACCGTCCCCGCCGTGTACATGAGCGCCGCGGTCTCGCCCACGATGCGCCCGACCGCGAGGATGATACCCGAGAGGATTCCCGGCATCGCGGGCGGCAGCACAATCCGAAACACCGTGCGCAGACGTCCCGCGCCGAGGCCGAAGCTCCCCTCCCGGTAGGAATCCGGCACCGACTTAAGCGCTTCTTGCGTTGTCCGCATGATGAGCGGAAGGATCATGATCGCCAGCGTCATCGCGCCGCCCATGATGCTGTAGGAGCAGCCGAGCCGCACCGCAAATAAGAGGAATCCAAACAGTCCGTAGACGATGGACGGAATGCCCGACAGCGTCTCCGCCGTCACCCGCACAACCGCCACCAGCTTATTGCCGCGCTTTGCGTATTCCACCAGATAGATTGCCGCGAAGATCCCGAGCGGCACCGCGATGAGCAGCGAGAGCACCGTCATCGTCACCGTGTTGACGAGCGCCGGCATCAGGGATACATTCTCACTGTTGTACTCCCAGGCAAAGAGGCTCGGCGTAAGATACGGTATGCCCTTCACCAGAATGTACGCGATGAGAAAGAAAAGCGTCATCACCGTGAGAAACGCCGACAGCGATACCAGGACGAGCAGCACAAACGACAGCGGGCTTTTCCTGTACGCCTTCAAGCGCTGCTTAAAGGTCTGACGATTGATTGCCTCCGTCTCCATCCTACACCTCCGATCTCCTGCTTAAGATTGAAAACGACAGATTGATGATCAGAATGAACACAAACAGCACAACAGCCGTCGCGATCAGCGCCTCCCGGTGCAGATCTGTCGCGTATCCCATCTCAAGGACAATGTTTGCCGTCATGGTACGCACGCCCGCAAACAGCCCCTTCGGCATCCGCGCCTGGTTCCCGGCTACCATGATCACCGCCATTGTCTCACCGATGGCGCGACCCACCCCGAGGATCACCC
This sequence comes from Clostridium sp., assembly GCA_004554205.1. GTDB lineage: Bacteria > Bacillota > Clostridia > Lachnospirales > Lachnospiraceae > Brotaphodocola. The sequence continues at coordinate 3,153 of SFNH01000095.1, read as the reverse complement.
CGGCGAGGATACCGGATCTTGCCGCCGGGAGCGTCGCGAAAAACACGCTCCGCTCATGGCTTGCGCCGAGTGCGAGCGCTCCCTCATAATAACTCTGCGGCACAGCGTTGATCGCCGATTCCGACACGCCGATAACCGTTGGCAGGATCATGATTCCAAGAAGCGCCGACGCCGTTATCATGTTCTTTCCGCTTCCGCCGAAAAGGGCGGACATCACCGGCACGATCACCACCATGCCGAAAAATCCGTAGACGACTGACGGAATTCCCGCTAACAGATCGATCGCGGGCTTGATCAGCCTGTAGAGGCTGCGCGGGCAGAATCGTGACAAAAATACTGCTGTGAGGATTCCGACCGGAACGCCCGCCACGATCGCGCCCGCCGTCACATAGATGCTTCCGAGGATCATCGGCAGAATGCCGTATATGTTATTGCCCGGCTTCCATTTCTCACCGAGGAGAAATTGAAACACGCCGATCTTGCCGATCGCCGGGACGCCGTTTGCAAACAGGAACAGGCAGATCAGCGCCACCGCCAGGATGGACGCGCACGCGGCCAGAAGAAATACGCCGCGCATCACGTCCTCCTTCCAGTTCTTCATGGGATCTTTAAATTTCCCGATCACTTTACATCCTCCCAGTCCGTCACCTCGCCGGTGAAAATCGCCTTTACATTCTCACTCGACAACTCCGCAATGGGGCTGTCATTATTTACAATCACCGCGATGCCGTCCATGGCGATCACGGTTGCGGTGAGCCCCGCGCCGGTTTCGCTGTCCTTTAACTCCCTGGAAGCCATGCCGATGTCACAGACGCCCTCGATCGCGGAGGTCATCCCGGTGGTGGAGTCGGACTGCTGCACCTCAATGGTAACGTCCGGGTTTAGCGTAACATACGCCTCCTTCAGCTTTTCCATGACCGGGGTCACGGAGGAGGAACCTGCAACGACCACCTTTCCCTTTAAACCGGATGGCTCATACGCGCCGTTGTTTCCCCTGCTGATGTAATGATTTTCCTCGACCACCTGCTGCCCCTGCTCGCTTAGGATAAAGCTGACGAAATCAGCCGCCGTCTCGCTTAAGCCCTCTTTCGTCGCGATGTTGAATGGCCGCGCGATCTTGTAAACGCCGGACTTGATGTTGTCCACGGTCGCCTCCGCGCCGTCGATCTTAACCGCCTTCACCGTGTCATTTAAGGAGCCCAGGGAGACGTAGCCGATCGCCTGCCTGTTTCCCGCGATGGTTGTCATCATAACGGAGGTGCTGTTGGTGATCTCCGCGTCCTCGGTCGTGTAGTCGATCTTCTCGCCGGCGTCGTTCTTCTGCTCGATTCCAAACAGCTCGATGAACGCGCCTCTGGTCCCGGAGCCGTCCTCGCGGGATACCACCGTGATCGCCCCCGATGCTGTCTGCGCCGTTTCCCCGGCTGTCTGCGCGGCAGTCTCCGATGTCCTGTTTCCGCCGCAGGCGGTCAGCGCCGCCGCCGTCACCGCCGCCAAAATCATTGCTGATATCTTTTTCATAATTCGCTTCTCTCCTCTTCTTTTACTGACTTTTGTTTCCTGTTACATACCGTATTGTAAGAAGCGTTTGTAAAATCAGAAAGAGCGCGTATGTTAAATCCATGTAAAACTTCTTCCGAATAAAAGAAAAGCGGCGCGTCTCCCCCGCCGGAGCGCACCGCCTCGTTTATGCTCTAATAACTATTACTTACTCATAGATCGGATATTTCTCACACAGCTTCGTCACTTCCGCGCGGATATGATCCGCGCTGTTCTCAAAGTCGGTGGCTGCCAGCCGGATGCACTCCGCAATCTTCGGCATATCCTCCTCCTTAAATCCTCTCGTGGTGATCGCCGGGGTGCCGATGCGCACGCCGGAGGTCACAAACGGGCTTCTCGGCTCGTTCGGCACTGTGTTCTTATTTAAGGTGATATACACCTCGTCACAGCGGTTCTGCAGCTCCTTGCCCGACACGTCCATGCCTCGCAGGTCTACCAGCATAAGATGATTGTCCGTACCGCCGGTCAAAAGCGTAAAGCCCTGCCCGGCGAGCGCCGCCGCAAGCGCCTTCGCGTTTTTTCTCACCTGCTTCTGATACTCTTTAAACTCCGGCTTTAACGCCTCGCCGAAGCAGACTGCCTTCGCCGCGATCACATGCTCGAGCGGGCCGCCCTGCGTTCCCGGGAAGATTGCCTTATTAAAGTTAAATTTCTCCGCGGCCTCCTTACTTGCGAGGATCAGACCGCCTCTCGGCCCGCGCAGCGTCTTGTGGGTCGTGGTAGTCACCACATCCGCATACGGGATCGGACTCATGTGCTCGCCCGCCGCGACGAGCCCCGCGATGTGCGCCATATCCACCATAAGATAGGAGCCCGCCCTGTCCGCGATCTCGCGGAAGCGCTTAAAGTCGATCTCCCTCGCATACGCGCTCGCGCCCGCGAGGATCATCTTCGGCCTGTGCTCCATCGCCAGGCGCTCCACCTCATCATAGTCAATATATCCCTCGTCATTTACGCCGTAGGGTACGATATGGAAATACATACCGGAGAAATTGACCGGGCTCCCGTGGGAGAGATGACCGCCGTGGTCAAGGCTCATGCTGAGCACCGTATCGCCGGGCTTTAACATCGCAAGAAATACCGCCATATTTGCCTGCGCGCCGGAGTGCGGCTGCACATTGGCATACTCGCAGGCAAACAGCTTCTTCGCGCGCTCGATCGCAATGGTCTCCACCACGTCCACGCACTCGCAGCCGCCGTAATACCGCTTCCCCGAATAGCCCTCCGCGTACTTGTTTGTCAGAACCGTACCCATCGCCATCATCACCGGCTCCGATACGATATTCTCGGACGCGATCAGCTCCAGATTGCGCCTCTGGCGCGCCGCCTCCTTCTCGATTGCCTTTCCCACCTCCGGATCATACTCCGTGATGAATCTCATAACTTCATTAACCATGGATTTGCTCCCTTTCTTCGTTCCGTCTTGTATTATTGTCCGGCGGACGCCGGATTTACGACAAAGGCACTGGTTATCCAGCGCCTCTGTCGTTGTCAGATCTTATTATAATACAGTGCCGCAGAAGATGTCAAGAACTCCCGCCTTAGTTCAGAGGCACAGGCGTGATCTCCCAGATGATCTCGCCGACCTTCACC
>SFNH01000094.1 GCA_004554205.1 Clostridium sp. | reverse complement strand
AATCTTTACATTTGAGTGGAAAAATTTCTGGAAGTTAAGAATAAGGTTACCGGGTTTTTGCTGTTCATTCTTCCGTTGACATTAAACATTGTTGATCTGAAATACAGCGCGGCTGCGCTTTGCGCTGTCGCTACATTTGCAGCAGTCCAGGAAGGCTGCATTATAAGGACTGAGAATTTGAGGTATCGAGAGTCTGTAAGCGGGAGGTCGGCCAATGAATGATATTATACCTGCGCTTTCACTGAAAGGTATGATGAATTTATAGGGGATTTTGCAGGAAAACGGGCAAAAATAACGATAAAGTGCGAATCAGGACGAAAAAAATTAAGTAAATTGTGAAAACTCTATTTACAAACATCGTATGATATGATAGTATAGAACCAGATAAAACAGAAAAATCACCAATCAAATAATCATTGAACACCGAATGGACGTGCAAAATGACGACAGGATGCTCTGAGAGGAGGGGGAGGATGAAGAAAGGGGCGCAGCAGTTACATAATTCAGATGTGCTTCCCATGGCAACGGCCCAAAAGGTGAAAACGATGATTATTCAAAGTGGGATGAAGCCTGGCGACAGGCTGCCTACCGAGACTGAATTGGCAGAACTGTTTGGCGTGAGCCGTTCGACCTTGAGAGAGGCCATGAAGTTTCTGAGAGCGGAAAATGTGGTCGTGATCCGGCAGGGAAGCGGCACCTTTGTGAGCGCCGGCACCGGGATCGGGGAAGACCCGCTGGGGCTGCATTTTACGAACCAGGAGAATCTTCTATACAATCTCTTTGAGACGAGGATGCTCATCGAGCCCCAGATCGCGGGCCTGGCCGTTGAGCGGGCGACGCCGGAGGATATCCGGAATCTTGAACTCATGGTGGCGGAGATGGAGCAGATTCAGATCAACAGCAAGGAGACCGCGGAGATGGACGTCAGGTTCCACACGGCAGTGGCGGAGTGCACGCACAATGACGTGCTGATCCGGGTCGTGCCGATCATCAACGAATCCATCAGACGAAGCCACTTTGATACGCATGATGATCTGGAGAGCTTTAAGCGGGCGAAGCGGAGTCACGCCGCAATCTGTAGGGCGATTGCCGAGGGCAATTACACGGAGGCGAAGTTTTTTGCCGAGCGGCATGTCTGGGAAACACTAAACGATGTAAAAGAAATGGAGGAAAGAAAATGAAGAAAAGGCTATTTGCGAGAAAAACGATGGCGGCTGTGATGACAGCCATGATGGCGGCGGGGCTTCTCGCGGGCTGCGGCAGTAAGCAGGCCGCTCCGGCAGAGACGACACAGGCTCCGGTGGAGACCACCGCTGCAGCCGAGACTGCGGCGGCAGAGGACAAGGCAGAGCCGGTCACCATCAAATTCCAGTATTGGGCGGACAATACCGATTATTCCCAGCTTATGCAGGACATCATTGCAAAGTTTAACACCGAGAACGGCAAGGGGATCACGGTTGTGGGCGAGGAGGCGCCGTGGGACGGCGGAGCGTATTCCGAGAACCTGTTCAACGCAAAGATGGGCGGCGGCGATGTGGACTGCGCGACATGGAAGCTGACCTCCACCCCGCTGTTTGTAAACAATGACCTGCTGGCCGATCTGACCCCGTATATTGATGCGTGGGAGAAGAAGGACGACATTGACGAGAATATGTACAATGTTATGAGACAGGCGAGCGGCACGGATGAGATTTATGTGATGCCGTGGAACGTTCAGGTGCTGTATGTATATTACAGACCGTCAATCTTTGAGAAGGCCGGTGTCGAGGTTCCGAAGACGTATGAGGAGTTTTTGACCGCGATCGAGAAGTGCACCATGGATACGGACGGCGACGGCAAGACCGATATCTACGGCTTCGGCATGAGAGGTGCGAAGGGCGGCCAGGAGCCGTGGGGCAGCTTTATCCACGGGCGCGGCGGAAACTTTGAGGACATGACCACCCCGGAGGCGGTCCAGGGCATGCAGGACTTCATCGACATCTATAAGAAGGGCTACGTTCCGCCGACAGCGGCAGGCGACGGCTTTAACGAGATCATTGCGAACTTCAAGTCCGGTTTGACGGCTATGACGATTCACCACACCGGTTCTTCCGCAGGCATGGAGGAGACCTTCGGCGATGATGTGTCCGCATTCCCGTTCCCGGCAGGCAAGGGTCAGTGGACCTCCATGGGCGACACCGAGACGGTTATCTTTGAATCCTGCAAGAACAAGGAAGCCGCATTTGAGTGGGTTTCCTACCTGGCTGCCGGCGAGGGACAGAAGATGTGGTGCGAGGGCACCGGCAATGTACCGGTCAGCAAGACCGTTCAGGCGGGCGAATTCTTCCAGAACAACCGCTTTATGAAGGCGTCCATCGACGGACAGCCGTACGCTGGCATTCTCCCGATCCGCGACACGACGACCGAGTGGATTTCCACCACCTGGCCGGAGACCGTTGCTCAGGCGCTCGAGGGCAGCATCACCGCGGAGGACGCGATGAAGACCTTGCAGGAGGCGCTGTATCGGTAATTGATCCTGTTTCCGGTTGAATTAAGATAAAAGAGGGGCTGCCGCAGAGATATATGATGCGGCAGCTCTTGTAAAAAGAGGGGAGGAATAGGAAAATGGTGAAAAAAAGGTCGATTTGGCCGTACCTGCTGGTAGCTCCGGCAGTCCTCATCATTCTATGCGTAGTGTTTATCCCGGTTGTCAACGCGATCATCATGAGCTTTCAGAACTATGATTTAAGGCGGCCGAAGGAAATTGCATTCAATGGCATCGCCAACTATATTCGCGCCTTCGGCGACAGCAAATTCCAGACCTCTTTCTGGAAAACCATTATCTGGGTCGTTGCGGGCGTGGGTTTCCAGTTCCTGTTTGGCTTTATTCTGGCACTCCTCTTAAACCAGGATTTTAAGGGGCGCGGTCTGATCCGTGCGGTCAGCATGGTGCCGTGGGTGACTCCGGGCGTTCTGATCGGTCTTATGTGGCGCTGGATCTACGACGGAAATATGGGCGTGTTAAATGATATTCTTATGAAGCTTCACCTGATCACGGACAAGATCCCGTTTTTGGCACAGGACGGCACGGCATTTCCCAGCGTGATCTTAACGATCATCTGGCAGGGAATCCCGTTCTTTGCGCTGATGCTTTTAGCGGCCCTGCAGGGCGTGTCCACGGAGATGTACGAGGCGGCGGATATCGACGGCGCGACGCCGTGGCAGAAGCTTACCTACATCACGCTTCCGTCCATTAAGAACACGATTTTTGTGACGGCGCTTCTGCGCGTCATCTGGGTGGCGAATTCGGTGGACGTGATCTTCAACATGACGGAGGGGCGTTTCGGAACCCTGACGATGAGCGTGTACATATTCCAAAAGGGCAATGCGCTCGATCTGGGATATGCCTCCGCGATGGCGCTCATCATGGCCGTGTGCCTGCTGGTGGTGGCGATCCCGTACTTGAGAATGAATTTCAGGGAGGAGGGTTAAAAGATGAGAAGACAGACTCGTTTGAAACGGTTTTTCCTAGTGATCCTTCCGTTGGCCATCATCATGCTCTTTATCCTGTTCCCGTTCTACTGGACCTTCATCACTTCGGTCAAGTCGGAGGAGGAGCTGTACGGCGCAGTCATTACATACTGGCCCAGGCATATCAGCTTTGATGCCTACAAAAAGCTGTTTACGACCACGGTAAATTTCCTGTCGGCGATGAAAAACAGCTTTATCGTCGCGTCGCTCACGACAGTGGTATCGCTGACGTCATCGACATTAGCGGCGTATGCTTTTTCAAGATACCAGTTTGCGGGAAGGAAGGTCTTGATGTGCATCTTCCTCTGCAATAATATGTTCCCTACAGTGCTGCTTTTAATCCCACTGTATACGATCATGCGAAAGCTTGGGCTTTTGTACACGCCGGCGGCGCTTGTGCTGTCCTACACCACCTTCACCATCCCGTTTTCGGTGTGGCTGATACTGGGCTTTTTAAAGGATCTGCCGATGTCTCTTGAGGAGGCGGCGCTTGTGGACGGCTGTAACCGCGCAAGGGCGTTTGTGAGGATCATTCTTCCGATTCTCGCCCCCTGCCTGGTGGCGACCGGAGTATACATTTTCATGACTTCGTGGAACGAGTACACCTTCGCGATGATGTTCACAAACACAGCCTCGCGCACGATCCCTGTGGCTTTAAAGAGCCTGATCGGTCAGCTCGGCGTCCAGTGGGATCTTCTGACGGCGGGCGGGATCATCACCATCATCCCCGTGTGCATTATGTTCTTCTTTGCACAGAAACGTTTGGTAGAGGGCTTGACAGCAGGTGCCGTAAAGGGATAAACTGGAATCGAATTTTCTTCAAAATTTAAGGAGGATAAAATAATGCAGTATGAAAAGAAAGCAAAAGAGCTGCGAGCGGAAATCTTAAAAATGTTGTATGCCTGCCAGTCAGGTCATCCCGGCGGCTCTCTGTCATGCGTGGAAATGCTTATGGCGCTTTATTATGACGTGATGAAGATCGATCCGAAGAATCCGAAGGATCCGAACCGCGACCGCTTTGTCTTAAGCAAGGGACATGCCTGCCCGACGCTGTACGCGATCCTGGCAGACTTAGGTTACTTCCCGAAGGAGGATCTGGCGCACTTGCGTCAGATTGACAGCCATCTGCAGGGGCATCCGGACTGCAACAAGACACCGGGCGTCGATATGAACACCGGTTCCCTGGGGCAGGGGGCTTCCCTGGCGATGGGTCTTGCGCTGGCCGCGAAGCACGCAAAGGCCTCCTATAAGGTATATGCGGTGCTGGGCGACGGCGAGTGCCAGGAGGGGATTGTCTGGGAGGCGGCAATGGCGGCCGCTCACTATAAGCTCGACAACCTGACATTCATGCTTGACAACAACGGCCTCCAGATTGACGGAAGCAACGATGAGGTGATGAGCCTGGGCGACATCAATAAGAAGTTTGAGGCGTTCGGATTTGAGGTGTTTGATGTGGACGGACATGATGTGGATGCGATTGCCGCCGCATTAAAGACCCCGGTTTCCGGCAAGCCGAAATTCATCTGCTGCCATACGGTAAAGGGCAAGGGCGTTTCCTTTATGGAGGGTCAGTTCGGATGGCATGGAAGTCCGATGAATAAGGAACAGTTTGAGAAAGCTTTAAGCGAGCAGGAGGTGTAGGAAGATGGGAAAGTCTTTAAGAGTTGCCTATGGTGAGGCATTAGTAAAATTAGGCGCGAAAAATGATAAAGTAGTAGTTCTGGATGCCGATCTGGCGCACGCTACGCAGACCTGCCTGTTTAAAGACGCGTATCCGGATCGCCATTATAATATGGGGATTGCGGAGGCGAACATGATGTGTGCCGCCGCGGGCTTTGCCCACACCGGCTTCATCCCGTTTGCGAGTACATTTGCTTTATTTGGCGCAGGGCGTGCATATGAGCAGATCCGCAATTCCATCTGCTACACCAACTGTAACGTGAAATTCGGCTTTTCCCACTCCGGTCTGTGTGTCGGCGAGGACGGCGGGAGCCATCAGTCGATCGAGGATATCGCCCTGATGAGGGAGATACCGCACATGACGATCCTGGTTCCCTGCGACCCGATTGAGACCGAGAAGGCGGTCATGGCGGCGGCAGAGATCGACGGACCGGTCTACATCCGCGTGGCAAGGCCGGTCTGCGAGGATATCACCGAGGCGGATACCCCGTTTATCCCCGGCAAGGCGAATGTGATGAGGGACGGAAACGACGTGTGTCTCATCGCCTGCGGTCTGATGGTTCCGAGGGCGCTTGCGGCTGCTGCTGAGCTTGAGAAGGAAGGAATCAGCGCGGCTGTTGTAAATATGCACACGATCAAGCCGATCGACAGAGACATGATCTTAAAGATGAACCGTCAGTGTAAGGCGATCGTTACCGTGGAGGAGCACTCCGTGATCGGCGGGCTCGGCTCCGCGGTTGCGGAGGTGCTGGCGGGCAATGAGGGCGCAAAGTTTGCGATGGTCGGCATTCAGGACAAGTTCGGCAAGTCCGGCAAGCCTGAGCAGCTCTTTGAGGCGTACGGCCTGACCGCGGAAAATGTTGTCGCTACCGCCAAAAAGCTGTTAAAATAAAAAATTCATGGTAAGATATTTTGGAGGACTGGGAAATGAAGATTTTAAATTATGAGTTCACCGGCGAGGGGATGCAGAGAGTATTCGAGAATGAGAAGTGGACGGTCGGTATCAAAAACTGGAAACCGGCAAACGACGTGACCGGGATCGACTGCCTGGAGCGCCACAACAAGACGGACGAGCTGTTTGTGCTGATCGAGGGAAGCTGCACGCTGATCTACGCAAACGAGACGGATGGAGATCTTAAGATCGAGGCTGTTAAGATGGAGCGGGATAAGGTTTATAATATTCCCGCCACCCTGTGGCACAACACGATCACTCAGAAGGATACTAAGATGATCCTGATCGAGGATTCCAACACTTCCATGGAAAACAGTGACATTTTAAAGCTCACTGAGGAGCAGATCACAACCGTTCGCGGTATGGCATAGGAGGAAAAGACTACCATGAGATTTTTTGTTGACACAGCAAATGTAGATGAGATCAGAAAAGCCAACGATATGGGAATCATCTGCGGCGTGACCACAAACCCGTCCCTGATCGCGAAGGAGGGACGTGATTTCGGCGAGGTGATCAAGGAGATCACTTCTATCGTTGACGGACCGATCAGCGGTGAGGTGAAGGCGACCACCGTATCAGCGGATGGCATGATCAAAGAGGGCCGGGAGATTGCGGCGATTCACCGGAACATGGTTGTCAAGATCCCGATGACCGTTGAGGGCTTAAAGGCGGTCAAGGTGCTGAGCGCGGAGGGCATAAAGACCAATGTTACACTGGTGTTCACCGCGGCGCAGGCGCTCCTTGCGGCCCGCGCGGGCGCAACGTATGTATCGCCGTTCCTGGGACGTCTGGACGACATTTCCATGCCGGGCATTGATCTGATCTACGACATCACGGAGATCTTCCAGATGCACGACATCGACTGCCAGATCATCGCCGCTAGCGTCCGCAATCCGATCCATGTGATCGACTGCGCGAAGGCGGGAGCGGACATCGCTACGGTTCCGTACAAGGTGCTCGAGCAGATGACAAAGCATCCGCTGACCGACCAGGGTATCGCAAAATTCCAGGCGGATTACAAGGCGGTTTTCGGAGAGTAGAG
>SFNH01000093.1 GCA_004554205.1 Clostridium sp. | reverse complement strand
TTTGGAGATTACATCAATACATACAATGCAATCAAGCAAATGCCCAAAGGGGCGAAAACATATTTGAGCGGACTACATTCATATTGGTATTTAGGGTGAAAACTTTCGGTTTGTCAGGCTTACAAACCCTCAAAACGCAAGCGGCGGGACGGGCTTTACCGTCCCGCCGTTCTGTCTTTCAGCGGTTTCCGTATCTGCTCCGCTTCCTTTACCTCGTCTTTCAGTGCGAGATAGCGGCGGGACAGCTCCTTCCGCTCGGCGGTCAGCTTCTCCTGCTCCGCTTTCCATGCTTTCAGCGGAATGCCCGTCCTGCCGTTCATCACGCCGTCAAGATAGCGTCCTGCGGCTTCGTAATGGGTCAGCTCCATGCGGTACGCTTCGTAAAACGCCTCCTGCTTTTTCGGCGGCTGCCGCCTGTATTTCCCGTAAACATCGCGGTACTTCAAATACTTCTCGGCGTTTGAAATATGCCCGTCAAGGGTTTTCAGCCGCCTGTCGATGGGCTTCAGCTTTTCGGATATTTCGCGCTGCTCACTGAACATACCCGCCATTTTTTCCGTCAGGCCGTCCATATCCATGATCTGATTCTCTTGCAGGAAGTTCAGCATTTTTGCCGCCGCTTTCAGATTGTTGACGGCGGTATAACAGCCCGGTTTTCCGCTCTGCTCCCGCCGCGAAAGGATACCCTGTATCACCTCTGCAAGAGTGGGCGGCTCGGTGTTCGCCGCTTCCTCTTTCAGCCAGCTTTGCAGCTTGGAAATGCGGGCTTTCAACTGCCGCAGCTTCTGATTTGTGACTTCGATTTCGCGGTTGATGTTTCCCCGCTCCGTGCGTATCCCGCGCTTCTCCATCTGAAAGGCGGCTACGCCCAGATGCACGGTGGGGATCAGGTCTATTCCCTGCCGCTCATAGCTGCGGTGGTCTATACGCTCGGTATGATTTCCCTTTTCAAGATACGAATTGCAGATTTCAGCCCACGCCGCCCGCCATTCCTCCGCTTTGGTCTGCTCGTTCCAGTCGGTGGCGGGAACGGATTTGCATTTGTACTGCCGCTTTTTCGGGTCGTAGATTTTGTTTCCGTCCTTATCAAGAACATACTCCTTTTTCTGCTTCGCGCCCCATGCGCCGTCCTGCTCAATGGGGCGCATGGTCAGCAGGATATGGGCGTGGGGGTTGCCGTCGTTCTTGTCGTGTAAGCAAACGTCAGCGCACATTCCCGCCGCCACAAAGTTGTCCTTCACATACTCCCGCACAAGAGAAACGCCCTGCTCCCGCGTCAGTTCGTAGGGCAGGGCGATTTCAATCTCCCGCGCAAGCTGTGCGTTTTTTGCTTTCTCGATTCTCTCAACCGCGTTCCACAGAGCGGAGCGGTCAGAGAAGGCGGGCGGGGCGTTGTCGGGCAGTAAAATCTCGGTGTGGACGATACCGCCTTTGCGGGTGTAGTCGTGAATCGCTCCGTCATATTCGTTGACGAGTTTTTCACCGCTGCGGTAGGCGGCTGCGGCAACGGCGGACTTGCCCTTGCCGCGGGAGATGATTTTGATGCTGCAATGGTAAATCGCCATGCACCGCGCTCCTTTCTGCGGGTTTACCCGCCGTTTCCTTTTGTGCCGGCAGGCGCAAAACGCCGTCTGCAAGACCGCACGATACCACGGTTATGTGGTATATAAGTGCGCCCTTCGGGTAGGGGGATGGCGGCGTTAGCCGCGTTCCCTTGCTCCGCTGCCCTCGTCCGCGTCCCCGTCCGCTACGCGCCGTGCGGTCAATCCGTCCAATATGCGGCGGCTCTGCTCGGTGAGGACGGTCTTTTCAAGGAAGATTTGAAACTGCTCGTCAGTCAAAGATATGCTTTCGGGCAGCAGGCTTTCAAACAGCCCCATGCGTTTGCAAAGGCGTTTCGTCCTGTCCTTGCGCTCCTGCGCTTTCTGCGCCTGCACAAGCTGTCTGCGCTTGTTTTCAAGCTGTCGGATTTCTTCCTCGATGCCTGCGATTTTTTCGATTTTGGTCTTTGCCATGTGTAAAAGCTCCTTTCGTTTGTTGGATTTGAAATGGATGGGATGGGAAGGGAAGCGATGGAGAAACGCCCCTTTCGGGAACGGGAAAACGGCTCGCCCTTGGGTTGGCAAGCCGTTTTTTCGTTTCCATGTTCGGTTATGCGCTTCTTTGCATTTCGCTTTCCTGCGGCGGCAGCTCGTAGGCTGTGCCTTTGAGGATCTCCGCTCTTGCCGCTTCCTCAGCGGCTTTCTTTGCGGCTACTTTCCTTGCGTACCGCTCCTTGTCCCGCCTGCGCAGGATTTCCCGCTGTTCCTCGCTCATCTCGCGGCGCAGCTTCTTCTTCCTTTTCTTTTCGGGCGTTGCCGCCTGTGCCGCTTCCTGCTCCGGCAGGTCGAATTTGCCGATAAAATTCAGGTAGATGTCCACCTGCATCGTCCGCTTTCCCTCGATTTTGACGGCTTCATGGACGACCACCTTTTCCACAAATTCATTCAAAAGGGTGGGTGTCAGCTCGGTAAACTCCGTGTGCCGCTTTACCAGCTCCAAAAACCTGTCGGCTCTCACGCTGTCGGTGTTGTAGCGGTCTATCTCGGCTTGCAGCCGTTCAAGCTCCGCATCAAGGCTTTTCTGCTCGGCGTCATAGCCCGTCAGCAGTTCGGAAAAGTGGTTTTCGGGAATTTTATCGGCGGCGTAGCTTTCGTACAGTTTTTTGATCAGGCGGCTGATTTCCTCGCGGCGGCGTTTGCCCTTTGTCAGCTTTCTGCGGCTCTCCCTGACCGCCGCTTCCTGTTGCAGCGCCGCTTCCTCCCGCACACGCTGAATGAATGCGGCTTCGTTTTCAATGGCGTATCTGCTTGCCAGCCGTATCGCGTCCAGTATCAGCTGCTCCACGACTTCCACGCGGATATAATGGCAGGTGCAGGACTTGGAATAGTGGCGGTAGCCGGAACACACATACTCATGGTGGGGGTGGTCGGGTCGCCCGGAGGTTCCCCGCTTGTGATACATCTTTGCGCCGCAGTCGGCGCAATAGAGAACGCCCGTCAGTGGATTGGTATCTTCATCGTATTTGCATACCCGCCGCTTGGTTCCCCGCAGCCGCTGAACGATATTCCATGTTTCCTCGTCTATGATTTGCGGGTGTGCGTCCTTGAAGATGCGCTTTTTATCGGGAGTGGGCTTCCGCTGCTTGGATTTGTAGCTGTCCGTCCCCGTCTTGTTGAGGACTTTCCAGCCCATATATTCCTCTTTCTTGAGGATGTTGATGATGGTGGCGCTCGACCATTTATACGGGTCTGCGTTGTGCGCCCCACGGCTCGTCCTTTCGCCGATGCTTTTCCAATGGGCGTTGGGGGTCAGTATCCGCTCGGCGGTCAGTTCCTCCGCGATTTTTGCAATGCTCTTTCCCGCAATCACGCTTTGGAATATCCGCTTTACGACGGGTGCGGCTTCCCCGTCCACAAGCCATTTCTGGCGGTCCTTCGGGTCGTGGAGGTAGCCGTAGGGCAGTGCGCCCGTCACATGGTTTCCCGCCGCCGTCCTCGCATCGAATATCGCCCGTATTTTGCGGCTGGTGTCTCTTGCGTGCCACTCTGCAAGGATATTGCGAAAGGGCATAAAATCGTCCTCGCCTTTGGCGGTGTCGATGCCCTCCGCAACGGCGATCAGGCGGACGTTCATCTCCCGAAGCTGTTCCAGAAACAATCCCACGCGCAGATGGTCACGACCCAGGCGGCTCATATCCTTTATCAGGATTTGCCCCACGCTGCCGCGCGAAATATCCTCCGTCATCTGCAAAAAGCCCGGTCTGTCCCAGCGCGTCCCGCTCCAGCCGTCGTCCGTCCTGTGGACGAGGTTTTTGAAGCCGCTTCGGAGGGCGTATTCCTCCAGATAGGCTTTTTGGTTCTCGATGGACAGGCTCTCGTTTTCCCGCCCGTCCTCATGGCTCAACCGCTCATAAAGGATTGTCAGTTTTTCGTTGTTCATGCTTCCCTCTTTCCGGCTCAACGCCTCTTTTGCGGCACATACGGGGTCAGGCAGTTTTCCTCGCCTCCTTTTCGATCAGGCGCAGAATTTTGTCCTCAAACGTTTCCTTGCCCTTTCCGCTAAAACGGACGGTCACAAGGTAGGTGGTGGAGCCGATGCGCCTTGAAAACTGTCCGCACCCGCCGTCGAGTGCGTGGAGTTCCCTGTTCCTGCTTTCGTTTTTCATGCGGCGGCTCCTTTCCGCATTGAATTTTGCAGTCGGTTGGTGTAGAATGTGGCAAAACTCCTTTCCTGTTTTCTGACAGGGCAGTCCGGCACTTGCGCTGTCCGAAAACGCCCTCTCACAAATAGGAGAAAAACGGGGTGTAAATCGGAACTGCTTCCGAAAACTCTTTGAATGCTTTTCATCTCCGCCCGCTTTCTCCGCTCTCTGTCCGTCTGTGCCGCAAACGGCGCTCTCGCCTGTGTTTTTCGGGGTGTCCCCGTTCCTTTATGATATAGCCCGTTGGGGTTCTTCAGCCATTTCCTGTCCACCATGATCAGGTTATTGGACAGGGCGTTGAGGCCGCAGTACAGCACTTCCTTGCTGGTCTGGAACAGCTCCTGCGTGGTGAAGGGCACAAAAATAGCGGTCGACGATGTCGTCAGACCGCGCTGAATCCGGATCGCGTTGTGCCCGAGGGGCAGGCAGGAAACCATGCCGCTTTCCTGCTGGAAGTCCAGCGGGATCAGCTGGCAGTTGTGCTGCTGGGCGAGGCTCTGCGCCTGCTTCACATTCAGAGAAAGCTGCTTGGCATTGTCTGCCGTGTTCATCACCAGAAAGGTGATCAGGAACATGCGCTCGTTCCGGCTCTGCAGATCCTCCAGCAGCTTTTTGGCCTCGCCGCCGTAGGTGGCCAGGTCGCTCGGGATAATGTCCATGTCATACCCGGCGCGTACCGCCTTTTTCTGTTCCTCGATCTTCATCTTATCCAGGTCGGTGATCTTTCGCTTCACATCCTTGATGGCGGCCACCTGGTCAATGGCCTGAATGTGCAGGGAAACGATCAGGCTGGATTCCATGGCGAGAAAGTCTGCCAGACACCGGTCGTTCAGCTCGGCGGCCAGGATAGAGAAGAAGCTGACCTCGCCCTGCTTGCTTCCCATGCCGAAGGTGTTCTTGGCCCGGAAATCAAAGCTTGCCGGCGCGATAAAGTCCTTGGTGGAAAGCCCCGTCGGGGCCAGCCATTTCCAGTCGAACTGGAACGGTGCCTGCGTGTCCATGTGGAACATGTCATGCATCAGCTTCAGCCGCTCCCGTCCGTCCAGTGGAGAGGCGGCTACCCCCAGACGCTTGAAATTGTTCAGCAGATCAATCTCGATGCGCTCCAGCCGGGGCTTGGCCGCCTTGAAGTTTTCCGCCTCGATGCCATAGGTGATGAACTTGGTCTTGGTCAGACCGTTGTTGCCCTTGGCCAGCTGGTTCTGGAGCATTTCGGCATATTCATGCCGCACATCGTTGAACCCGTCATCCTTGTCCGGGATGATGATGCTCTGCTCGAAGGACTCCGCGCTGGCGGTCAGGTTGAGGAAGGAAAACTGAAGGTGAATGGATGCGTCGAAATAGTTCAGGAAATCGCACCAGCCCTCGAAGATAGAGGTCTTATCGTCGTTCTGAGCCAGCTGGTAGTTGATATCCTGAAACTGAATGGTTTTGGTGTAGTAGTTATCCGTGACGCGGCAGATCCCGTCAGGCCACATCCGCTGATATGGAATGGTGGCCTGCGCTGTCCGCGGGACTTTCTTCGCGTTCTGCTGCTGGCTGCGCGTCATCAGCTCCTGCAGCTGCTTCTTTTCAGCCCGCGTCAGCTTAAGCTTTTCGTTTTTCTTTGCCATGAAGGATCTTTCTGACCTCCCGTCTGTTTCTCGTATTCTGTTCAAGGGTGGCGTAGAAATTCTCCGTTTCAAATACGCGCGTCCTTGGCCGGATGAACCGGGCCTGAATGTAATGCTTCAGCAGAACCTCCAGAGGCTGGCCGTTGCGCTCAAACATGGCGAACAGGAAGAACGGCAGCATGATGACAATCATGAGCGCCGCCGCCATACTCACGCCAATGGCTCCCTTTGTCAGGAAGAACACCGGCAGACCAACCAATGCGCCCAAACCGAAGCAGACAACCTGCCGCTTGGTCAGGTTGAACAGAAACTTGGATTTGACGCGGGTCAGATCCTTAGGAACAGGTACATAAGCCATCGGTTATCCTCCTTTTCTGCGAAGCACGTACCAGACAGGAAGCCGTTTCCCGGTCTGACTCCGGCTTCCCTGACGCCGGGGCTTCCGCTTGCGCAGCGTCCGGTACTTCTTTCGTGGTTTTGCTTTCCAGCTTGTGTTTTTCTTTTTCATTGCCGTCACGTCCGTTCCTGATTAATGCGCGTTGAAAATGGACTTGGCGACGGAGCTGGATTTGAACAGGGTGAAGCACAGCAGCACTGTGTACCCGATACATGTCCAGAGCGCGGCGCTTACATCGCTGCCCACGCTGATGTTCTGCACCAGCACGGCGTAGATTCCAACGCAGACCATAATGAGGAACGCCTGAAAGCCCAGGGCAAAGAGCGACCGCAGGTAGTTCTGTCCCATCTGGCCCCATTCCCGGTTCACCATGGTCGCCATGGGGATCGGAGCGACGGAAGTCACCATATAGATCTCGATCATGCGGCCATACACGATGATAAAGATGCAGATGCTCAGCACCCAGGCGATAATGCCCATGAGGGAGGACTGGAACCACAGCCCGAACAGCGGGCCGATATCCATCTCCATGAGCCTTGCCTCCATATCTCCGATCAAAGTGCTTACATCCAGCGCGGTTTCTCCGATGATCACACCGGCTGCCTGGCTGACCACATGCTGGGCAACGTCAAAAACGCCCATGACAATGTTCCAGGTGTTGGTGACGATCAGCACAGCCGCAAAGGTTTTGAAAATCCACTTGAAGAAAATGAAGGTCTCAAAATCATGCATGTTGTTCCGGTCGATCAGGAGCTGAATCAGCTCAAGACACATGACAAAGGTCAGGATGATCCCGGCGATGGGCACCACCACATTTTCCGACAAGCTCTTGATCATGCTGAAGATGCTGCCGTTCCACGCCTGGGGTGTCTTACCCACGGTGGAAGCCACATCGGCCACACGGGTATTGATGCTGTCAAACAGCCCGGACAGATTGCTGACGATGCCGCCGACCAGCAGCCCTTTAAGCCACTCGGTAATCTTGTCCCAAATGAAATTCAAGGACATCCCTCCTTAAAGGCCCCCTCCCACGGGCGCGGGAGAGGGCGGAAGAGTGATCGGATGCGCATCAGCCGAAGAGACCGCTGAGCAGAGGAACGAGGGTGGTGCCGATCAGGGCGACACCGCCACCGGCCATGAGCTGTTTCATCCCCAATTAGGTGTAAAAACTCTGCTCGATGGCGGGCGGCGGCGTACAAAAAATCTATATGGTGTTGTTAAGAGAACCGTCC
>SFNH01000092.1 GCA_004554205.1 Clostridium sp. | reverse complement strand
CGTGGGACAAGGGGCAGCACGCCCGCATGAACAACAGGGGCGACATCGTCAACCAGGACGGCGACTGCTGCCACCTCCCGCTCATTCGGTGCGAGAGGGCTTCCGGCGCAAGCTCGGCGGATCAGGCAAGAGCGCTCCGCTCTGAGCCGTGCCTGAAACCATGGGAGGAGGCGAAATGAATCCAATCGGGGGCGAAGGCCCCTTTTTTCTTTGGGGTGCGCCTGCAGCTGCGGCGAGGCACGCTTCGCGCGTGCGCGTATAGAGGGGAGAAAGTGGGAGTAAGCGTGACGGCTGGAAAGATATTGGACAGGAGGAAAGATATTGCACTCGAGTGCAATATCTATGCGGGGGCACAATAAAAAGACACTTGGCCAAAATCGCGAAAAACGCGATAAATGCGGGGAAAACGGCTGCTGCGGCAAACGAGAGGGGCAGGGGCGGCTGCGAGACGGGCGGCGAGTGCGGCGACGCGTGCGTCGCGGGGGAGAACGAAAAATTAGTAGTTTTTTAGTACTAATTTAGTACTAATTTTTTTATACTCTTTTCTGCGCCCTATGGGGGTTAGTCCTAACTAACTTTTTAACCCATTCCCCCTCCCCTCGCGCGTCTCGCACTTGCCCTTGCTCGCTTTTGCTCGCTTTTGCTCATTTGCGCTCATTTCCCCACGCGTGCCCCGCTGTGCTCGCTTCGCTTGCCCCACCCGATCCTCTCCCGCCCCCAGATACCCCACCGGGGCATATTCCCCTTGACAGCCGCCCCTTGACATGCTATGATATGCTGGGGAGTGTTTTCCCCGCGCGCGACATTAGATGCTTCGCTTCGCTTGCTCACGCGTGACGCGTACCTCTTTTATTCTTAATGCATCCAGATCCTCCACGAGATCCTCCGCCTTGTCTTTCCATCTTCGGTGTTTTGAACCGTTTTGATTCGGCGTTTTGAACTTTTACCAACAAAATCTTGGCCAAATAAAAATCTTATTGTTTTTATACAATGATAAAGTTATTTTCACATATCGCACCTCTCTTGATGTCCCAGATCCTCCCGCTTTTCCCCTCCCGACGCCTTGGCCGGGGAAGTCAAACGTAGCCCCGCCCGGGCAGGGCGCGTTATGCCCGACAGGCCTTCATGAGCAGAGAAAAGCAAAGCGTCAGCTTCTGCCGAAGCCCACAGGGCAAGGCCGAAGAAACTGGGATCGAAGCGAAGCTGAGAGCCCATCCCCTCGCCCCTCCGGAGGACTCCTCCCGATGTGGGATCCGGATGTGGGGGAAAAGGCCCCGCAGGGTTTTTGGCTCTAGTAGTTTTTTAGTAGTAAATTAGTAGTTTTTCAGTAGTGATTCCCCGTGCATTTCATGTGCATTCCCAGCGCTCTTCTTGATGAGCTTTCAACCCCTCGTGACGCGTGTCCCGCTTTTCTCGTGCCCCGTTTTCCCCGTCCCTCGCGCGTGTGTGCGTACGCGCCTGCTCTAAGGGTATTCTCTAGTAGGAGTTCTTCTACTTTCTCTTTCTCTTAGAGGAGTAGTCTTCTTTTCCTTTCCTAGGAGGGAGGATCTTTCCTCTTTTTCTCTTCTTTATATATTTCTTCTCTCTTTTTCTCTTTTCTGAGAGAGATAATCTTTCCTTTTCTAGTATTCTAGTATTCTAGTATTCTTTAAGTATTCTTACTCCTACTCTTATCACTCCTTACTCTCTCTATTCCTTTCTTTCTTCTCTATTCTAAAGAAATATATAAAGAAAGGTTTTCCCCTCCTCTCCGTCCTCATCCCTCGCTCACCTCGCTTCTCTCGGTTCGCTTCGGGTATCCGCTAAGCTCGCTTCGCTCGCTTAACGTAGGCTACAACAAGTTATTTTGAGATAGTTCTCTTTCTCGTTGGAGCAGGCGGGCGCGCGCGTACGCGTAGGGTTGTATATACACTCTCTCTATCTTCCGTTGGCCCTTCCTCCCATGAAGAGCGTGGGGGCGGGAAGATCGGGCGGCGGCCCCCGTCGCGCGTGCCCCGCCGGGCGGCATCTTCTTGCGACGCGGGCATCGCATGCGGCGCGTCATTCATCCAGAGCGGCGGAGAGAACGGGGCGGCGCCGGGCGAAGGATAGGCGTCTTGCGCGTCGCGCGTGTCTCGCAGGAGCGGAAGATTCCTCGGGCGCATGGGACGCGGGCGACGAGCAAGACATTCCGGTCATTCCGGAGAGCCGAAAACGCGTTCTGCGAGGGAGTCCGGCCCCCGTTCCTCATGAAAGAACGGGCGCGTGACGCGAGAGGCCCTTCAGGAAAGACGCTACGGTCTTGTTCGTTCCCCTCTCTCGCATCGCGTGAGGAATTTACCGTCCCGAGGATCGGATGGCGACGGATAAGACATTGCGGTCTTTCTGAAGGGCGAAAATCGCGCCTTGGGCTTGACGCGCGTCGCGCGACATGATATGATGTTCATGAAAATAAGGGGCGGACGCCCCGGAAAGGAGATCATCATGATCAAAGTGAACGGTTTGGAAGAGATGCCGGAGGGCATCGGGGGCGTGAGCGCCGAGGAGAGGGAGACGATCATCAGGAAGGACTGCTCCGACGGCAAGGCCCACATCTGCACCACGGATTACGTCGAGTACGGGAAGCTCATGAGGAAATGCCGCGAGGTCCCAGACAAGTACAAGGCCCTCGGGTACGACACGTGCGGCGGGCAGGCCCAGGCCGGCTATTTCGAATGCCCGAGCAAGCTCGTCTCTTACAGAAGCGGCAAAGACGTCAGCCACATGACGGAAGAGCAGAGGGCGGCAGCCGCCGAAAGAATGAGGGCCGTCGTCGCGGCTCGCAAAGCGGGGCGCAAGGAAGAGCTCTGATGGCGTTCATTGAGATCCCGGGATTCCTTCCCGGGGTTTTTATTTGCCCAGCAGCTACTAAAAAACTACTAATTTTCTACTAAAATGGGCAAAGTGCGCAAAACGCGCAAACGATCATGTTCGATCATGATCGATCACAAACGATCATCCCACACGCCGCGCCCGAGGGAGCTCTCCGGGAAATCCCCCGAAAATGGGCGGAAATACGTGAAAATGCCGTAACAATCGCATGAAAAATGCCCCCGACGGCCGATAAATATACCCCCCTGGGGTATCCGCGGCTCGCGCGACGCGTGCTGAAAACGGGCGGGGCGGCACGCGAAAAAAAGGGGCGGATCAGGATAAAAACGCGCCCCCGGGGCCGAAAAAAGGGGGTGGGAACAAAAGCCCTCCCCATCGGAAAATAAAAAGGGGATCGCCAAAAATATACCCCAAGGGGGTATCCCCAGACGCCCTCCCGTTACGCGTGCGTCGCGGCCTTCGCCCTCCTCTCGAGCTCCTCCTGCCACTCCTTCGCGCGGCGGATCCTCTCCGTCAGGAAGCTCTCCTCCGCCTCCAGCGCCTCTTCGGCCGTCACTCCCGCGCCGCCCATCTCCATGCACCCGCCGGCGATGGCTTCCGCCTCCTCGATCGACTCGCGTGACGCGTCGCGGGTCTCTTCTTTCTCATCCATGCTACGTCCTCCTTGTCTTCCTTTATTATACCATGGGCGGGTATCGATGTCAAGCGGCGGGGGTCGGGGCCCGGAGCGCAGGCGACGGGTACCCAAAACGCGAGGGGGGCGTCAAGAGGGGCGAGGCGGGCGGCGGGAGGGAAAAAAGGGGGGGGCAGGTGAAAGAAAAAAGGGCGGGCGGCGGGCAAAAAAATACCCCCCCAGGAAATAAAAAAGGGGTCCGGGAGACAAAAAAGGGGGCGGCGGCGCGAAAAGCGGGGCTCGTGTCGCGGGGGGCGCGATTCGCGAGGCGAGGATTCGGGGACCCCCCTTCAAGAAAGCCTAAAAATAGACCCTCTTGAAGGAAGGGCTTCTTGCGAAGCTCTCCCCTTGCTCAGGACCTAGAACGGCCCATGTCGGCCATCATTTGCGAATATGTAGATGCACAGATAGATGAAAGCCGCAGCTATTGCGAAGACAAACCACATATCAGTCACCTCCTTTCTTGGGACAGATCGTTGGGGAGGCCTTTCGACCTCCCCCGAGGAAGCCGCTACTCATCGCCCGAGTGATTGACGGCCCAAAGGGCCCAGATCATCAGGGCAATAAGCGCAACTGGAAGAATGGCTAATCCCATATGATTCACCTCCTTTCTTTTGTTTGGGGAACGGCGTCGCCGCTCAAACGCTATCTCGAAGTGAGATAGACGATGAACGGCGACGCAAGTCCCACGAATTCTCCGATGAGATCCTCTGGCTTTACGCCCATAGCCAGCTCGGCTATGGTTATAACCAGAAGAATCAACCAGAGAACCAACAAGAATATGGACTTGTGATTCATAGAATCACCTCCTTTCCTATATATGAAAACCAAAAAGACAAAAGGCGCACAAGGCGCCTTTCCCCTCTGGATCTCATCTGCTTTGGACTCTTTTCTTCAAAAGAGTGAGCTTGACGGTCGGCATGATCGCCGCGACGCGCGAATAGCCGCTTCCGTCGCATTCGTAGACGGTCATCGTCATCGGCTCGAAATAATTTTCGACAACCGTGACGTCAACGTCGCATCCGTGCTCGGCCAACGCTTTGCGGATGCCGTCCGCGCCGAACCTCTCGAGGTATTCCCCCCTGCACACCGTGTCTCCGAAGCGGCGGAGATGGGCGCAGTAGGAGCGAAGAGTCTTCTCGGGGATCGACGTCGGCATGGAGAGCGGCCGGTCGCCGTCGTCGCCGGCATCAGCCATGCGGCGCAGATTCACCGCGATGAAATGAAGATAAGAAGGAAGGATCTCACCCGTCTCTTCTTTCGATGCGACCGCTTTCTCGAGCATGCTGGCGATGGAGAGTGGGCCGCAGGTAGCGATCAGGGTGTGATTCCTGATCGCGTCCTTCTTCCAATCGCCGATGTAGGCGAATCTATGCTTGAGGGAAGGCACGTTCCTTCCGATGCGGGTAAGGGCCTCGGCCATCATCACGTCGAATTCCTGGGATGTCATTTTGAGGCCTCCTTGGATTCGACCTCCTGCGCTTTCGCTATGCGGGAGGTCACCTCGTCGAGCTTGCCTTCGGCTTTCAGCTGCTTGGCCTCTTTGGCGAGGCGGACGCGGCCGGCTGAGCTGTGGTCAAGGACGAAGACGTCCACGATCCCGTAACGGCCATAGCAATAGCCGCATTCATCGCACTTGATGCCGGTGTGGCGGCCTCTGTAGTCGATGGCTCTGCACATTCTGTACCCCTTGTCGAGGTATTCCTGCGCTTCAGCGAGGGAGTCGCAATAAGCGAAGATGTTGGTCTTGCCTTCGATCTGCGGCTTGAGGGAGTCGATGTTGTGGTTCCACTCCGACGCGTTGATGAAGAAGTTCGCGGGGAACTTGCCGTTCTCTCTGAGGTAATCCACAACCCAAGAGAATCTCTTGGTGTAGATACCAAAGCGCGTCTCTGGGTGCTTCTTCGCCAACTCGATCCACAGCAAGAGCGAGTGGTAGGATTCGAGCTCGCCGGAGACATTGATGCGGAACTCCTCGACCTTCTTGCCATGAGGTCTGGAATTCTTCTCCGTGATGGCGTCATCGATCTCCTTCATGAAGCGGTCAACGTCCTTGCGGTAAACAAGAGTGTTCTCGCTCCACGAAGGCGCACAGGCATTGTGATGTTGACGGATCGAATCGAAGGCGTAGCAGAAATTGTGGCAGTCTTTGCAGACGCCTCCGCATGTGCCGGGAACATCCGTGATTCGGACCTGCTTGCCTTCTCTGTTGATTGATGGGGCGTTGAGAGCGTCTCCCGGAACGGTTGAGACGTTCCAGATGTGCCCGATCTTTCCGTTTCCGGAAGAGATGTGGACGTGAAGTCCTGCGACATCTTTGTCGGCGAAGCTGTAAAGAGCTTTGTTTTGATTGTCTTTCATTTTCATTTACCTCCATGATAGACTTGTCGTTGCGGGAATCCCCCGCAGGGGAGCCGGCCCTGGACGGGGCCGGCGGGATGGGGCGTCACTCCTCGCTTATCACGCGGAGGTCGAACCCCAGGACGCGGGCGCGTGTTTCGTCCTCGATCTCGTCCTTGACGCCCTCGCGGATGCGCTTCGGGTCGCACGGGAAACGAACGGTCATCGAGACCGGAAGGCCCTCCGGCCACTCCTCCGGGTCGGCCTCAGACGCGTCGTCCGGGTCGTACTCGATCCGACTGGCGAAGGCGGTGACCCACTCCTCGGTCTTCTCGATCCCGTCGACGTCCACCCCGACGGCCGCCGATTTGTTGGCGAAGCTGTAAAGAGCTTTGTTTTGATTGTCTTTCATTTTCATTTACCTCCATGATAGACTTGTCGTTGCGCATTGCCCAAGCGCAGCGGGTTTTAGATTGACGGGAATTTCAGCGTTCCCGCGGCTGAGACTCGACGCCATGGGCACGACACAGCGCCGAGACCTCGTCATCGGAGATTTCCCTGATGACTTTTATCTCTTTGGCGATGAGCCACCGGATCTTCGCATTCGGATTCGTCTGAAACCAGTAGAACCCATTCGGAAGAGTCTTGAGGCATTTCGTCTTCGGATTGGCCTCGCGGACTTCGGCCGTCACGTCCGGGCCGTTTGCCTCGACTTCGCACCAGACGGTGTTTTTTGCCTGATACAGCTCACCAGAGGGCTGCCTTTTGCCGATATGGCCCGCATACGGAACTTCGCAGCAATGCCATCCGGGACGAAGCGCCAGATTGCCGAGCTTCGATCTGACGTGCTTCCCGTCGGCCGCGATGGGACCAACGACGGCAGTCAGCGACACGCCGATCGGCACGACGTCTTTCGCGCCGATGTAGAGCGGGTGCAGGTTGCCACTGGCATCTTTTCTGAATAGCTTGTAGCATACGAGCTTACCATTGGAATTTTCCATTTTCTTTTCCTCCTTTCAATGGTGGCCTTTTAACGTCATGCCCAGGACGTTGGACGGATATTATCCGATCGACACGATGTCTTCGATCTTCTTGGTATAAACGTCCAAGTCGTCGTCTTTCTGCGTCCAGTCGGACGGACGAGTGATCGCCATAGCCTCCTCTTTGGAGACCTCTTGTCCATTCACGTAATAGCCGAGAACAACGGGCTTCAGATTGACGTTGTTCTTCGGGCAAGTGAGTCGAACATAAAGTTGGCCCTTGTTTTCAATGAGGAATCTGGTTTTCCAAAATCCCCAAGGAAGGGCATTTATCGACGACGCGAGGCCGAGAGCTGCCTTTTGGGCTGCTTTCTGCTTGACTGACGCCATATGCCCGTAGTCAACCCCGAAACGGACGATTGCCTTGACCACCTTGACGACCTCGTCGCCTTTATGGTCTTTGTCGGCGTGAAGAGCCGTTTTGTAGACGACCTTCGTGAAGGAACCGCAGTGGATTCCTTCTAAGATTTTGCTGATTTGCTGTTCATTCATAACATTACCTCCTTGAACATAATCATTATAACATATCGTTGGCTTTAATGAAAGCCCAGTCAGAGCCTTTTAACGTCATGCTCAGGACATGGTGGATTACTTC
>SFNH01000008.1 GCA_004554205.1 Clostridium sp. | reverse complement strand
TGCGTGGCTGTATTTCATCTCGTCGGAGAGCCCGGAGGACATCCGCGAGGTGATAGAGGCATACCCGGAATTTTCGGAGATATACCGAGAGGTATTCCGATTCCGGTATCAGATGAAGGAGTTGATGAGTATGTATTCGGAAGCGTTAAAGATATTGGATGCGAATACGGTAAATCTGATGGTGGAGCTCCAGCAGCAAAAGATCGCGGAGCAGAGCGCGCAGCTAAAAGAGAAAGATTCACAGCTCGCGGCGAAGGATACGTGGATAAGGGAGCAGGGCGCGCAGATCGCGGCAAAGGATACACAGCTCGCGGAGCAGCAAAAGCAGATTGCGGAGTTGAAGGCGCTGCTTGCAGGGAAGACAATTTAAAATCAGAGAGATCGTCCATCGTAACAGTTCAGCCACGCTGCGTTTCCTGCTCGGTCGCGAGCGACCGAGCAGGAAACGCAGCGTGGCTGAACTGTTACTACACGCGGATCTCTGCCGTCATTCCGAGAAGATCTTTGTTCTCCTCAAGGATCGGTCTCACCACTTCGCTTAAGAATTCTTCCACCTGCTGCGGCGCACGGCCCACATAGCGGGACGGCTCCATGCAGGCTTTCAGCTCGTCAAGGCTGAGCCCGAAGGAGGAATCTGCGGCGATCAGCTCCAGAAGGTTGTTGTCGAGGCCGTTTTCTTTTACATTTCTTCCCGCCTCCATGGAAAGTACGCGGATGCGCTCATGCAGCTCCTGGCGGTCTCCCCCCGCCTTCACGGCGTCCATCATAATATTCTCGGTCGCCATAAACGGAAGCTCCGCCATAAAGTGCTTCTCGATGACCTTCGGGTACACCACAAGACCGTCCAGCACATTCAGGTACAAATCAAGGATACCATCGACCGCGAGAAAGCCCTCCGGAATGCTTAAGCGCTTGTTCGCAGAGTCGTCTAACGTCCGCTCAAACCACTGGGTGGACGCCACGAGCATCGGATTCATCACGTCGCTCATCACATAGTTGGCCAGAGACGCTATGCGCTCGCAGCGCATGGGATTGCGCTTGTACGCCATCGCGGAAGAGCCGATCTGGTTCTTCTCAAAGGGCTCCTCCACCTCCTTCAAATGCTGGAGCAGGCGAATATCGTTTGAGAACTTGTGCGCGCTCTGCGCAATGCCCGCGAGCACATTTAAGACGCGGGTATCCACCTTGCGGGAGTAGGTCTGCCCCGACACCGGATAGCAGGCCGCAAAGCCCATCTTCTCCGCGATCATCTGATCCGCCCGGCGGCACTTCTCATGGTCACCCTCAAAAAGCTCCAGAAAGCTTGCCTGGGTGCCGGTGGTGCCCTTGGAGCCTAAGAGCTTCATACTGCCGATCACATGGTCAAGATCTTCAAGATCGAGCAAAAGATCGTTTAACCACAGAGTTGCCCGCTTACCCACGGTCGTCGGCTGGGCCGGCTGAAAGTGCGTAAAGGAGAGCGTCGGCTGATCCTTGTACTGGTCGGCGAATTTCGCCAGCCCGGCTATGACATTGAGAAGCTTTTTGCGAACCAGCTTAAGCCCCTCGGTCATAATGATGATGTCGGTATTGTCCCCCACATAGCAGGAGGTCGCGCCCAGATGGATGATGCCCTTCGCTTTCGGGCACTGCATACCGTACGCGTACACATGGGACATGACGTCGTGGCGGACAAGGTTCTCCCGCTCCTTTGCGACCTCATAGTTGATGTCCTCGGCGTGGGCCTTCATCTCATCAATCTGCTCAGCACTGATGGCAAGCCCAAGCTCCCGCTCGGTCTCCGCCAGGGCAATCCACAGCTTTCTCCATGTTTTAAATTTCTTGTCCGGCGAGAAGATGTACTGCATCTCCCGGCTGGCGTAGCGCTCTGACAACGGGCTCTGGTATCTGTCGTTCATAAAAACCTCCAAATTTGTATTTTCGTCTTGTGTCTGCCTACTTTAAGACCGTTTCCAGACTTCGATGATAAAACTTAAGCTCCAGCTTATCCAGCCGAAGTCGGACGCCGTAGACCTCCTCATTTTCACGTTCCTCCCCCGGCGAAATCCACTCAGCGGCACACTCCGTTTCCCGCCAAAAAAGGCGGAGCTCATCTCCTGTCGCTTTCATCATGCGCCCGGCTCCGACAAAGAACTCAAACATGAGCAGCGCGGCGCACACACAGCGAAGCCTTCTGTTTTGTTTTCCGATCCCGGCCTCATTTGCCTGTCTTTGCAGGCAGGCGCGGCGGCAGCGCCTTAAAGCGCGCCTTCGTTTCGTTTGGTATCCTCCCATCCTTCTCCTTTTCCCATCTATGTTTCTATTTTAAGTATATCATTTATTTTTCTTTTTGTATAGAAAAAGAGTTCGACCATGCTGCGTTTTCGGCAGATTTTACGCCACAGGCACCGGCAAGACAGCCCCATGTGACACGCTGCGTTTCCGGCTCGGTCCGCGCGCCTATTAGCCGCCAGTCGTGAGGGAGCGGGGTAAACCTTACCGTGAGGGAGACCGGTGAATGCTTTTTTGAACTTGTGAAAAAAAAGCATTACACCCGGCGACCGAACAAAGGCGAAAGTCTTAGCCGCGACCGAACATAGGCGAAAACCTCACCCGCGACCGAACAAAAAAGGAAAAAGGAACCGCCGGGTTTTCTGCCCGGTACGGTTCCTTTTTGTGTCCCCTGACAAGGGTCTGTCGTCTTACCTGCTCTCGTCGGCGGCAGCGCTGGTGCTCTCCCCGGTAATGTCGTTCACGCCCTTCTCCACATCATTAACAATGCCGTCGATGACTCCGCCGGATTCTCCATTACCTGTGCCGTTTGTGCCGCCCGAGTTCATCGTTCCCGCGCCTCCGGTCGTGCCGCCGTTTCCGCCGTTTACTCCGGCGCCGCCGCTCTCACCCGCCGCAGCTCCGTTTGTACCCGCCCCGGAAGTACTCTCCGTTGTGGTGCCTCCGCCGGTCGTACCGCCAGCCGTACCGTTTCCGGTATTATTCCGGTTCGTGCACCCGGTGACCAGGAATACCGTGAGCGCGATCAGTAAAACACAAAATGACATTCTGACTTTTCTCATAATCATGGTCTCCTTTCTGTTGTCGTTCTTAGTATGGAACGATTTTAACCTTTTTATGAAGGAAACCATCGGTCTGTTTTTGTCAATCTTTTCCAATTCTCAAGCTTCTGATCATCTTATTAAGATGATGCGGCGATCACATCGGCCATGCTGTATAAGCCGGGCGCTTTCCCGGCTAAGAACATCGCGGCCTCAAGGGCGCCTTTTCCGAAGATTGCCTTGGAATATGCGGTGTGGGTAAATGTCACGACCTCATCCTTCCCGGCAAAGATCACCTCATGCTCTCCGACGATAGAGCCGCCGCGCACGGACGAGATCCCGATCTCTTTGCTGTCTCGCTTTGCCCGCTCTGCTGTGCGGTCGTATGTGTAATGATACCGCCCGCCCATCGCCTCGTTGACACTGTCCGCAAGCGCGAGCGCTGTACCACTGGGCGCGTCCGTTTTCTGATTGTGGTGCTTCTCCACGATCTCGATGTCAAAGCCCGCGTTTGCCAGAATCTTCGCGGCGCTTTCAAGAAGCTTCATCATGGTATTTACGCCGAGCGACATGTTGGCGGAGCGCAGGATCGCGGTACTCTTTGCCGTCTCCCCCACCTTCCCAATCTGCCCATCGGAAAGCCCGGTAGTGCAGAGCACTAGGGGCAGCTTATGCTTCCCGCAATAATCAAGCAGATGATCCACCGCTTTCGCAGTCGAGAAATCGACAACGACATCCGCATTGATATTGCACTCCTCAAGAGAGGCAAATACCGGGTACGCTTCCTTCGCGTCAGGATTTCTGTCGATACCGGCCACGATCTCTATGCCGTCCATATCTGCTGCCAGAGCGGTGATCGTCCGCCCCATCGCGCCGCAGCAGCCGTGCATGATCATTTTTATCATTCTCATTTCCTCCAATGTAGCTGTTATATTTAAAGGATCCCGTACTCCTCCATCGCCTTCTTAAGACGCTCTTTATTCTGCGGTTCCATCTCGGTGAGCGGAAGGCGAAGAGGGCCGACCTCCTTACCCATCATGTTCATTGCCGCCTTGACCGGGATCGGGTTTACCTCGCAGAACAGCGCATTGATGAGAGGGATGGCGTCAAGCTGCAGCTTTAAGCTTCTCTTCACATCACCCTTAAGATACGATTCACAGATGTCGTGAGTCTGCCGCGGTGCCACGTTTGAGAGCACGGAGATCACGCCCTTGCCGCCCATGGACAGGATCGGCACGATCTGGTCGTCATTGCCCGAATACAGGTCCACACAGCCGCCCGCCATGCTCATGATCTCGGCGATTGCGGAGAAATTCGCGCTCGCCTCCTTCACGCCCACAACATTCGGCACCTCCCTGCACAGCTTCACGATGGTCTCCGGCTTCATCGTAAGACCGGTACGCCCCGGAATATGGTACAGAAGGATCGGAATGTTCACAGACCCGGCAATCGCCGTATAGTGGGCGATCAGTCCGCCCTGGGTCGCCTTATTATAATATGGGGTCACAAGAAGAAGGCCGTCCGCGCCTGCTTTCTCGGCCTCCTTTGACAGATGGATCGCCTCGCTCGTTGAGTTGGAGCCGGTGCCCGCGATGACAGGTATCCGCCTGCCTGTGACTTTGCACACAAAACGAACCACGTCCAAGTGCTCCTCATGGCTCATCGTGGAGGACTCGCCGGTAGTTCCGCAGGCGATGATCGCATCCGTGCCTCCTGCAATCTGCTCCTCAACAAGTTCCTCAAGCTTCGCGTAATTCACCTCACCCGACTCCGTAAACGGAGTGATGAGCGCCACGCCTGCTCCTTCAAAAATAGCCATAATCCTGTATCCTCCTTATCATGCTCCTCTTTCTGTATAATTATGGTGACTTAACGATCAACGTGTCTCCACCCACTCGATTCTATCGGCAAGCTGTTTAAGACCGGATGAAAGAACCTTCCCGGTCACGATCACATCCGCCTCGCCGCGGCAGTCGAGAATCGAGGAAAGCTCCTCCTCGCCGATGATCCCCTGGTCGATCAGTCCAAGCGCCTCATCGAGCACCAGAAGCTCACACTCGCCGGTAGTTAAGACCTTCCTCGCATAGTTAAGGCCGTTCACAATGTTGACCGTTTCCTCGCGCTTTGCCTTGCCCGCGAGCTCCGAAAAGTAAGCATCCGACTTCTCAAACCGGAAAATCTTAAGCTCTGGCTCCAGGCGCTTCACCGTCTCTAAGTTCTCGCCCTTCTGGCTTCCCTTCAAAAACTGGATCACGATCACCGTTTTCTGCTCCGTGAGCGCCAGGAGCGCCTTTCCGAGCGCCATCGCAGTCTTCCCGGCGCCGTCATTTCCGCAGATGACCTCAAGCTTTCCTGCATTCATCGCCGTACACCTCAATCAAACTTTTCTGAAATGGTTGATATTTGCTTATCGTAGCACATTCTCCGCGTATTTGCAAGCGCTATTCCTCGTCGTCGCCGCATTCGAGCTTGCTGATGGACACCTCGTAAGCCACCCGTTTCTCGCACTCGGTCTCGGAGAGCTTCTTCGTGTATTCCCGGCTCTGAACCCTGCCCCAGACGCGCACGCGCGTCCCTACCTCAAAGCCGGACGCAAACCGCGCATTCCGCCCCCAGGCAATGCAGGGGATATAGTCGGATTTTCCGTAAGGGCGGTTCACCGCGAGCAAGAGATCCGCGATCTCACGTCCCAGCGGCGTCTTCCTGTAGATCGGCGGCTTACAGATATAGCCGTCTAAGAAGATCTGGTTCGTCTTTGTATAGTCGGTAAATTCCTCCATGAAATTGATCTCACGCACGAATACAGACAGCACGAGACGGTTCTTCACACCCTCATGGCGGTTGTAGGAGCGGAACTGCCCGATCGCCTCCACCGTGCAGCCGCGGTAGTCCTCATGCACATTGATCAGACGCTCCGAGATCATTAATGGGATAATGTCCGCCTGCTCGCTTAGGCGGTTCACCGACACATCTACCACATAGAAACCCTCCCCGAATACCTCATGGCTGAAGGTAAACCCGGAAATGATCTCTCCGATCACACTCACTTTGTTGTTCTCAATCACTTTTTCTGACATGGTACTTCTCTCTCCTCTTTCATTCACATTTTTGCTTTACGCTAATAGTATGTTTATGAAACGCAGATTCGTCATATGAGTAATTCCGTTCGCCGAATATTGACAAAAAATGCTTAACCTGTTTTACTCTTTATCGCCGCACGCTTGCGCATGGTCGGATCAAGGATCTTTTTGCGGATTCTGAGATTCTGCGGCGTCACCTCCAGAAGCTCGTCCGTGTCGATAAACTCCAGGCACTGCTCGAGGCTCATGATCTTCTTCGGAACCAGCTTAAGCGCCTCATCAGCGCTCGAGGAGCGGGTGTTTGTCAGCTTCTTGGTCTTGCAGACATTGACCTCGATATCCTCCGCCTTCGGGTTCTGCCCGATCACCATGCCGGAGTAGACCCTCTCCCCCGGTCCCACAAACAGGATCCCCCGCTCCTGGGCGTTAAACAGGCCGTAGGTGATCGTCTCGCCGCTCTCATACGCGATCAGGGAGCCGGTCTTTCTGTAGCTTAAATCCCCCTTATACGGGCCGTAGCCGTCGAAGATGGTGTTCATAATCCCGTTTCCCCTGGTATCCGTCAGGAATTCGCCACGGTATCCGATCAGTCCCCTTGAGGGGATTGAAAACTCAAGGCGGGTGTAGCCGCCGCTTATGGGGCTCATCCCCTGCAGCTCACCCTTTCTCGCAGTCAGCTTCTGAATGATCGCCCCGCCAAACTCGTCCGGCACGTCAATATAGGCAAGCTCCATCGGCTCTAATTTCTGATTGCGCTCGTTGTACTTATAGAGCACCTCCGCCTTGCTGACCGCAAACTCGAAGCCCTCTCTGCGCATATTCTCGATCAGAACGGACAGATGCAGCTCGCCGCGCCCCGACACCTTAAAGCAGTCCGGGGAGTCCGTCTCCTCCACGCGCAGACTCACATCGGTGTTAAGCTCACGGAACAGGCGCTCACGGATATGGCGGGAGGTGACAAACTTTCCCTCCTGCCCCGCGAGCGGGCTGTCATTCACCATAAAATTCATGGCGATGGTCGGCTCGGAAATCTTCTGGAACGGGATGGACTGCGGGTTTTCCGGGGAGCAGATCGTATCGCCGATGTGCAGGTCGGTAATGCCCGACACCGCCACGATATCGCCGACGGTCGCCTCCCTGACCTCCACCCTGTTTAAACCGTCAAACTGATAGAGCTTTCCGATCTTCACGCGGCGCAGCTTATCCGGGTCGTGATGGTTTACGATCACACAGTCCTTACCGACACACACGGTTCCGTTGTCAATCTTTCCGATCCCGATGCGTCCCACATAATCATTGTAGTCGATGGTGCTGATGAGCATCTGCGTGTCCGCATCCGGATCGCCCTCCGGCGCCGGAATGCAGTCGATGATCGTCTCAAACAGCGGACTCATATCCACCTCCGGATCGTCAAGCTCCTTCTTCGCAAAGCCCGCCCTGGCAGATGCAAACACAAAGGGGCAGTCGAGCTGCTCATCCGAGGCGTCAAGATCCATAAACAGCTCTAACACCTCGTCAATAACCTCCCTGGGCCTCGCCTCCGGGCGGTCGATCTTGTTAATGCAGACAATGACGGACAGATCAAGATCCAGCGCCTTCTGAAGCACAAACTTCGTCTGGGGCATGGGGCCCTCGTAGGCGTCCACCACCAGGATCACGCCGTTCACCATCTTGAGCACACGCTCCACCTCGCCGCCGAAATCCGCGTGGCCGGGGGTATCGATGATATTGATCTTCTTGTCCTTATAAAATACGGCGGTATTCTTTGAAAGGATGGTGATGCCGCGCTCCCGCTCAATATCATTTGAGTCCATGACGCGCTCCGCCACCTCCTGATTGGCGCGAAATACGCCGCTCTGCTTTAAAAGTTCGTCCACAAGTGTGGTCTTCCCGTGGTCAACGTGGGCGATGATCGCTATGTTCCTTACGTCTTCTCTCTTCATCTTCATGGTCGTTTCCCTTTTATCTCTTCTTCTCGTTTCTCTTAACAAAATATAGCATTTCACCTTACAGATTGCAAGGGGTTTCATTTAAAATAAGATGATTTCCCCGTCTGAAATACCGTAATAAACCTCTCCCTCCGCCTCGATCACCGCCCTCCCTCCGGTCTTTTCCGTCATCTGTGCCGTGAAGGGCCCGAGCGCGTCGGCAGGAAGCAGCAGCCAGGCAGTCACCAGGTCTGTGTAGACGGTATCAAGGATCGTAAGCCCCATCTGGGCTGCCGTGTACTGGAGCTTCCCGATGCCGTTGTAATCCGTCACGACTCTCAGGCGGACGCCCCGACGCTTTTCCACGACCTCGCTGTGGCTTAGGCCTTCTTTCACCGCCCCCGAATAGGCGCGCACCAGCCCTCCGGTCCCGAGCAGGGTTCCCCCGAAGTAGCGGGTGACCACCACACAGATATCCCGGATTCCCTCGCCTAAGAGCACCTCCAGCATAGGACGTCCCGCAGTCTGTCCCGGCTCACCGTCATCGCTGCAGCGCTGCACCTGTCCCCGCTCCCCCACCACATAGGCATAGCAGTTGTGGCGCGCGTCCCAGTATTTTTTTTTCATCTCCTCAACAAAGGCAATCGCCTCCTCCTCGCTCGTCACCGGGCGGGTGGTGGCGATAAAGCGGGACTTCTTCTCGACAAGTTCTCCCTCTCCGCCCCGGTACAGAACCTTATACGCTTCTTCCATAAACTTCCCCTCATGTATGGATTTTTATATTATGGAAACCATCATAACAGGAATTTTTATTTCTGGCAAGAGCCCCCATGACCGTAAGGGCGGGGGATTCTAATATCAGCCGCTTACGCCCGGAATACAGACCCGGTGACGATAGCGAGGCTTCCGAAGCGAGGTCGCCGTAGCAGTTCA
Source organism: Clostridium sp. (assembly GCA_004554205.1). Taxonomy (GTDB): domain Bacteria; phylum Bacillota; class Clostridia; order Lachnospirales; family Lachnospiraceae; genus Brotaphodocola. Next base: position 20,216 of record SFNH01000008.1, on the reverse strand, counting down.
GCCTTCGGCAGAACTGCTACGGAATCCAGCCCATTTAAAGTTCGCCTGCGGCGAAGGGCTGGATTCTTTTCTGCCATAACACGTCCTTACGGACTTTGCAGCAAGTGCAAAGTCCTACTTTAAACTGTTATCATCAAAGCGCGTTGTTTGAGCGAAGCGAGTTTCGCGCGACTGGCGGCTAATAAGCGCGCGGACCGAGCCGGAAACGCAGCGTGTCACACAGGCTGTCTGTCCGGGCCGCTGCGGCGTAAAATCCGCCGGAAGCGCCGCACGGCTGAACTGCGGACTATTGAATTGTTGCGCCGTTTTTGGTATAATTGTTTTTTACAAGGAGGAAATCCTATGAATTATGGAAAGAAAGCCACACAAAAAAAATTGCAGGCAGTAAGTTCAGGCAGCCGGAAATACGCGACACGGCTCTTTCTGACGTTTTTGAAAACCTGCTGTGTGCTCCTTTTATTTGGCGTGATCGTAACTGCCAGCGTTGCGGCTGGCATGGTGATGGGCATCATCGACAATTCACCGGAGCTTAATGTCGAGAGCATCGTGCCCATCGGCTACGCCACCACGGTGTATGACAGCGCGGGGAACTTAACCGACACGCTGGTCACCGCGGGCTCCAACCGCGAGGAAGCCACCTTTGAGGAGCTTCCCGAAGATCTGATCAACGCATTTGTCGCCATTGAGGATTCCCGTTTCTGGACCCACAACGGCATTGACTTACGCTCCATCTCCCGCGCGGCGGTCGGCGTTCTGACCGGGGAAAACCGCGGAGGCGGAAGCACCATTACCCAGCAGCTTATCAAGAACAATATTTTCAACGGCGGCATGGAGACAAGCTTCGGCGCCAAATTAGAGAGAAAGCTGCAGGAGCAGTACCTTGCGCTCCAGCTCACAAAATCCATGGACCGCAAGCTGATCCTAACCAACTACTTAAACACGATCAATCTGGGCAACAACACCCTTGGCGTAAAGGTTGCCGCACGGCGCTATTTCAATAAAGAAGTATCCGACTTAACGCTCTCCGAATGTACCGTTATCGCCGGGATCACCCAGAACCCATCCCGCTTTAACCCGATCACCGGACGGGAGGCAAACGAGGAGAAGCGAAAGATCATCCTCCAGTATATGTTTGAGCAGGGCTACATCTCCAAGGAAGAACAGGAGGAAGCGCTCGCGGACGATGTCTATTCCCGCATCCAGACCGTAGATACCGTCTCAAGGGAAACCTCCACACCGTACAGCTATTTCACCGATGAGCTGACGAGTCAGGTAAAAGATGCTCTGATGGAAAAACTCGGCTACACGGAGACGCAGGCGCACAACCTGCTCTACAGCGGCGGCCTTAAGATCTACACCACCCAGGATCCGACGATTCAGGCGATTGTGGACGAGGAGGTAAACAACCCCGACAATTATTCAGCGACCCGCTACTCGGCGGAATACCGTCTCTCCGTGACCCACGCGGACGGGAGCACCGAGCACTTCTCGGAAAAGACTTTAAAGAGCTGGCACACAAACGTGCTTCGCGATGGCTTTGACGGTCTCTACGACAGCGAGGAGAGCATCGACGCGGACATCGAGGCGTACAAGGCCGCTATTTTAAAGGAGGGCGACACCGTTATCGGCGAGCGGCTGAACAAGGTTTTACAGCCCCAGGTCTCCTTTGTGATCATGGATCAGAAGACCGGAGAGGTAAAGGCAATCAGCGGAGGGCGCGGGCAGAAGACCGCCAGCCTTACCTTAAACCGCGCGAGCAACACCCCGCGCCAGCCCGGCTCAACCTTTAAGGTGATCACGGCGTTCGCGCCGGCGCTCGACACCTGCGGCGCCACCCTTGGGACTGTCTACTACGACTCCGTTTACTCCTACGGGAGCAAGACCTTTCGCAACTGGTACAACCAGGGATACCTGGGCTACTCCAGTATCCGGGACGGCATTATCTATTCAATGAATATCGTGGCGGTGCGCTGCATGATGGAGACCGTAAGCCCGCAGCTCGGCGTGGAGTACGCAAAGAATTTCGGCATCACCACGCTCACCGACACGGATATGAACCCGGCTACCGCGCTCGGCGGCGTGACGTTAGGCGTGACGAACCTGGAGCTGACGGCGGCCTACGCTTCGATCGCTAACGGCGGCATTTACACCAAGCCGGTATTCTTCACGAAGGTGCTGGATCATGACGGGAAAATCCTGATCAGCAATGAACCTGAGACCCACCGTGTGCTCAAGGATTCCACCGCGTTTTTGCTTACCGACGCGATGGCGGCATCCATGGAGAGCAACCGCAAGTTTGCCCGCTCCGGCGTCAATGTAAACTCCACCAGCACGCGCTGCAACATCCCGAATATGTCAAACGCCGGCAAGAGCGGCACGACCACCGCCAACAATGATATCTGGTTCATGGGCTATACGCCCTACTACACCGCCGGCGTATGGGCGGGCTGCGACGAGAACCAGAAGCTGACAGGAAAAAACGGCGGCACCTCCTTCCACAAGGATATCTGGCGAAAGATCATGACGCGCATCCATGAGGGTCTCGCCGACCCGGGCTTTGCCGTCCCGGACAGCGTTGAGGCGGCGGAGATCTGCCGCAAATCCGGAAAGCTTGCGATCCCCGGTGTGTGCTCATCCGATCCTCGGGGAAACGCTGTCTACACAGAATATTTTGCGAAGGGCACCGTTCCCACAGAGATGTGCAACACCCATGTGCGCGCGACCGTATGCCAGACCACCGGACTTCTTCCCGGCTCAAACTGCCCGAAGATCACCGAGATCCGGATCGCACTCCCGGCTGACGCCGAAGGTGAAACGGATGATTCGCCTTTCGCGATGCCCACCACCTACTGCCACGGCCACTCCTCCGTCATCATCGACCCGCATACGGGCGAAGAAGATACAGGCGCTTCCGTGCAGAATCCGTTTGAGATACCTGAAACCTCAGGCCCCGGCTACACGCCTCGCCGGAACTGATGAAATCACTTTTTCATTTTCGGTTTGAATACCAGGGAGGCGAGATACCCGAACACCAGTGCGGCGGCGATGCCTGCGGAGCTCGCCGTCAAGCCCCCTTTAAAGATTCCGAGCGTGCCTTCCTCGCCTATAGCCTTTTTTACCCCCTTCCAGAGCGTGTTTCCGAATCCCAGGAGCGGCACTCCCGCTCCTGCTCCCGCCCACTGTGAAAAGGGCTCGTAAATTCCAAGAAAGCCGAGGATGGCGCCGGATACCACCAGCGTGACCATGACGCGTCCGGGCATCAGCTTTGTCTTATCAAGCAGAATCTGCACCAGCGCGCAGATCGCGCCGCCCACCACAAATGCCTTTATAAGCTCCGTCATCTCTCCTCACCTCCGAACCTCTCTAAGATCACGCCGTGGGCGATCCCCGGAATGCTCTGCCCCTCGTTGTAGCTGACTGTGGAGAGCAGCGCACCCGTGGGCGCAAACAGCACACGCTTCCACTCCCCGGAAACAAGCTTTGGAAGGATCAGCGCGCAGAGCGTCACCGCCGCACAGCCGCAGCCGCTTCCGCCGGAGTGCGTGTCCTGCTTGCCGTTGTCGTAGATCTCAATCCCGCAGTCCATGTGCTTTCCCGCGACCTCATGTCCGCTGTTTCGCATAAAATCGAGAAATGCTCTCTGTCCGACAAGCCCGAGATCCCCGGTAATGATCCGGTCATAATAGCTCTCATCCACACCGAAATCCTTAAAATTCTGCATGACCGTATCCCACGCCGCAGGCGCCATGGCCGCTCCCATATTCATGGAGTCCTTCGTCCCAAGATCCACCATCTTTCCGGTCGTTATCCCGGATATGATCACGCGCGGCTTTTTTTCATCCCTGCACCCGCTCTTTGACCCTGCCGAAAGCACCACGGCCCCGCAGCCCGTCACCGTCCAGCTCGCGCTCTGCGGGCGCTGGCTGCCATAGCCTAACGGGAAGCGGAACTGCTTCTCCGCTGTCGCGTAATGGCTCGACGCCAACGCAAGCACCTTGTCCGCATGTCCCGCGTCCACGCACATCGCCCCCAGGCTCAACGCCTCTCCCATCGTAGAGCAGGCGCCGTAGAGCCCGAACATGGGAATTTCCAGATCCACCGTGCCGAACGACGTCGCGATAAGCTGTCCCAGCAGGTCACCGGCAAACAGATACCGGATATCACGCCGGTGGATATCGCCCTTTTCCAGCGCAAGATCCGCCGCCTGTTTCTGCATGGCCGACTCCGCCTGCTCCCAGTTGTCCGTGCCGAACATCGGATCCTGCTCGATCACATCGATCCCGCCCTTTAGCGGGCCCTCGCCCTCCTTCTTTCCGGCGATGCACGCCGATGAGGTCAGGCATACCGTATGTTCAAATAATATGCTTGCCTTTCCCTTCTGCATAGCTCCTCCTGTCACACAATCCCGATCATCTGCCCGATCCGGTAGATGAGTCCGAGCACCCAGCTCGTCAGCACACCATACAGGATCACCGGGCCGGCGATGGTAAAGATCTTACAGCCGATTCCAAACACATGCCCCTCCGCCTTATACTCGATCGCCGGCGCCGCCACGGAATTGGCAAAGCCGGTGATCGGCACAAGCGCGCCGGCGCCGCCCCATTTCACAATGCGGGGGTAAATATTAAAGCCGGTCAAAAGAACGCTTAGGAGGATCAGCTCCAGAAGCGTCCAGGTCTGCGCCGTCTCCTTCTCCATCCCGCACCAGTTCATCATGCCCATAGTCATAAGCTGCCCGAGAAGGCAGATTGTCCCTCCCGTTAAAAACGCCCGGAGCATATCAGTCCCAAGCGAGTTCGTCGGCGTGATCTGTTTCACATATTCGTCGTATGCCTGTTTGTTTAGTTCCATTTAACGCTCTCCTTCCTAGCTGCTTCCCATACTGCGGATAAAGTACACAAGGGAACCGGTAAGCTTCCCCGCGGCGATCGAGAGAATCACATACTGGAGACCGACTGCCAGGTGAATACGCCGGTTGATGACGGGAACGGTCTTTAAGGTCTCCGCAAGAGACATCACAAGGCAGCCCACAAAAATGCCCGACGCAAAGCCAAATAACGATAAAAACAGCTTTCCACCCATCAGGATGGGGATCTCATAAATATCGGACACGTTTCCCAGCACGCCGCCCAAAATGATCATCATATCATAGAGATAAATATGCTCCTTCGTCCCGGTCTTTCCGATCAGGCGGGGGAATACGCCGATGATGGCTAGAAAAGCGAACACGCCCGCCGCGATCACACCCCCGGCGCTCGCACCGATAAAGATCAGGGCAAGCTGCTGCCACAGCTTATGAAACATCGACCTCCTGCTCCTTTCTTGCGCTGTTCTCAATTAACGTCTTGCTGATGTTCTCCTCGTAGAGACGCATCTCCACCTCAAGCGGCGTCGGGTCCGCGCTCAGCTTCCACTTTGCAAAATGATTAAAGAACAGGATGATCCCCGCCGCAAGCCCGATGGAGTACGAAAGCTCCAGAACGGTAAAGCCGGGCGACTCCGTCCCGGTGATCAGCCGGTAGACCTCGCCGAACACATCCATGACGCTCGCGTCATTGTTGAATGTCATGATGGCAAACGCCGCGCCGAACAAACAGACAATGCAGACAAAGACGGTCTTCGCCCACTGCCACAAAAGCTTCGGGCTCTCAGGCGGCTTATAGTTGATAATGTACTCCGCCTTCCCCACATTGTTTACCTGGATCGCGGGATCGAGCGCCTCGAGACCGCGTATCACGTCGAGGGCGCTCTCCACATACTTTTTGCCCTTTTTATCGCGGATCGTCTTTACCTTCAATGCATTGCACTTACTCTGGACTGCCTTGTCGCTGCAGTAAGCGCTTCCCACATCCTTCAAAAACACATCGCGCTCCTGAACCTCCGTGAGCTCCCGCAGATTCAGATAGACGGTTTTCGTGCTGCTCACGCTCCCACCTCCCCGCCGCCCCACTCTACCAGTGTTCCCTCCGGCGCCGCCTCACCCTTCTGACCGCTCACGGTAAACCACACCACAGCGGCGATCACCGCCAGGCAGGCAAGCACAACCAGTATTCCTGCCTTGGATTTAAAAAAGCCCATAGCTCTCACTTCCCTTTCCGCCTGCATTCAGGACTTCGGGTTTAGTATGAGAACTTATGGGCTTAAATATTCCCGCATCTGTTTCAGAATCTTTTTTTCAAGCCTTGATACCTGAACCTGGGAAATGCCAAGATCCGCCGCAATCCGGCTCTGTGTCTGATTTTCATAATAACGGCGGATGATGATGTCGCGCTCCTTGTCGGAAAGCTGCGCGAGCATCTGTCTTAAAACGATCCGGTTTAAAACCTGCTCCTGCTCCTCGTGCTCGTCGCAGAGCCTGTCCATGAGACAAAAGTTCTGCTCCTCGCCGTTTCCCACATTCTTATAGAGGGATTCGACCTCCGCCCCCGCCTCTATGGACGCCGCGATCTCCTCACGGCTGACCTTAATCCGCTCAGAAAGCTCCGTAAGCGTCGGCTCTCTCCCGAGCTCTCCGGTCATCGTTTCTCTCGCACTCCTCACACGGATTCCAAGCTCCTTCACGGAGCGGCTCACCTTGATCATCCCGTCATCCCGCAGGAAACGCTTGATCTCGCCGGTGATCATCGGCACCGCGTATGTGGAAAACTTTACCTCGAAATCGAGATTGAACTTGTCGATGGCCTTCAAAAGCCCCACACAGCCAATCTGAAATAAGTCCTCCAGCTCGTACCCGCGCCCGCCAAAGTGCCGGACAATGCTCCAGACCAGTCCCACGTTATCCATCACAAGGCGGTCTCTGGCCTCTCTGTCTCCCTCGTGGGCGAGCCGCAGGAGTCTCTTTTTTTCCTCCATGGGCGTCACCTGCCGATTCTCTTTCTCATCACTACAAGCGTCCCTTTCCCCGGCTCCGACTCCACATAAACCTGATCCATGAACGCCTCCATAAAGGAAAAGCCCATCCCGGACCGCTCACCGGTTTTATCGGTGGTATACATGGGCTGCATGGCTCTCTCCACATCCCGGATTCCCACGCCTGTGTCGCGCACGCGGATCGTAAGCTCCTTTCCCTCTGTCTCCACCTCCACAAAGATACTTCCCGGACCTCCCCTGTACCCGTGGATCTCAGCGTTTGTGACCGCCTCGGAGACGGCCGTCTTCACATCCTCTACCTCCTCGATGGTGGGGTCTAAACGGCTCATAAACACCGCCACGACAACCCGCGCAAACTCCTCATTTTTTGAAAGACTCTCAAGCTCCATCTTAAAATGTTCCATGATTCTTATCCTCCCGCTTCCTTTATCCCGCGATCGCCGCTTCCTTTGAATCAAAATGCTCCATCAGCTTCCCGATGCCGCCCACGGCAAGAATCCGTCCCACCTGGGTATTTACCCCGTACAGAGTCACCCGGCCGCCGTTTTGCGCCATCTGTTTATACCGGTTTAACAGAATTCCGATACCGGAAGAATCCATAAATTCTGTCCGCGAAAAATCGAACACCACTTTATTGATATAATTCTCCGCCATCAGAAGATCCGTCTCATACTTTAAATTCCGGCAGTTGTGATGATCAAGCTCCTTCGGAAGATGGATCACAAGAACCTGTCCTCTCGCCTCGTAGGTAAATGTCTGTTCAGCCATATTGATCGCTCCTTATTATTTTCTTAAAAAAACTGTCATAATTCGACTAGAACAAAGAGTTCCGCTTGCGGAACTCTCGCGCCTTAAGCGGCTGCCTCAGCAGCCTATTTCCCAAGCGCGGAGTGCGCATCCTAAGCGGAGCGTTTTTGTTTCATAGGACGAACTTTCCTATGAAACAAAAAGGACACGGCAGAAATTTTGATTCATTCTGTCGTGTCTCTTATCAACTCTCTTATGTTTCGTCAATAGCCTCTCCAGGCCTTCGCATCAGCCGCATACTCCGAATCCGGATAATTCATGATCACGTCGCCGAAATACCGGTTCGCTGTGTCCGTATCCCCCGTCACATGATATGCCAGTCCCAGCTTATAAATGACCTCCGGATTTTCCGGGCGAATCCCAAGGCTCTTCTGATAGTAAACGATCGCCTGCGCTGCGCCGTTTTCGGCGTTCATGGCCTCGTCTCCCATCTCCATCATCGTCCGGTAGCCGTTTTCCGCCATATCCGCGTGTATCCACGCAATGGTCTGATCGACTCCTCCGCCCGCGAGCGCCTCCATATCGGTCTGCGTATACACAAGCGCCGCTGTCCTCATGTCATTGTCCCGGTATGCCTGTAAAATTCTCACCAGATTCTGATACTGGCTTAAGACACCGCCGTTGTCGCTCGCAAGCGCCGCAAGATCGGCCTCCGCCTTAGCCTTAGCCTGTACGGCAGCCTCAAGCTGCCGATTCAGCTCATCAATCTCGATGTTTTTGCTGTTCACAAGCTCAAGCTTCGCCCGAAGCTCCTGATTGTGCTTCGCGTTCATGGACTCGGAGCTTGCCGGCATGACGAGAAAGAAGATGACCATCGCCCCGAGCAGCAGTCCCACAAGGATATTGAGCACTGACTGCCATCCGGTATTCTCCTTATAGCTGGGCGGCAGGATAATGTCATCGTCCTGCATCTGCCGGTGGGAGAACGCGTTTTTCATCTTCCGCTTCTCCACCTCAGCGCGCCCTGTCCCCTGCTTGGCAATCACCATGTAGCGCTGCGCCAGAGGACTGTAGCAGTCTACCTTCAGCGCCTGATACAGACACCGTCCCGCCTTGATATAGTCCTCCTGATGGATATACAAAAGCGCCAGAAGCTCCTGCGCCTTCACATAATTCGGGAAGTCGTCCAACATGCGCACGAGCAGAGGCACAGCGAGATCCTCATTGTCATTGCAGGCGTAAACAAGCGCCTGATTGTATTTTTTTGCCGCCTGATCCGCCACATCGAGATAGCCTTTTGTCTCGTGAATCCTGCCGAGATATTCCTCTGCCAGATTGTCCGTCTGTTTTAAGTTGGCGCTGATGACCCACTGGGTCAGGGCCGCCCCCACCTCTCCCATCTCATTGTAGATAAGGCCGAGCAGATTCCTCGCATCCGTCTGGAACTTGTCAAAACGCAGGGCTTTCTTTAAGGCAGCAACGGCTCCGGTCAGATCCCGGTTTTTCGCCTTGTCAAGTCCCAGGTTATAGTAGGCGTTCGCAATCCGGCGGTTCTTTCTCTCTGTTTCCATCGTCTACCGCCTTACTCTTTTTTCTCTTTCAGAAGCTGCACCATCAGATCTGTCATATCGGTGACATCCTCATTCACAATCGCCGCTTCCACATCGCCCACCTCAAGGCTTGGCCTGAATCGGCTGAGTTCCTTTTCAAAGTCCAGCATCGCCATTCCTCCTTGTAATATATGCGGCCGCAATCCCCCTTATGACTTTAGCTGCAGAAGATGTGCCTCCACCTGCTCCATCATCTGGGTATATTTCTTAAGCTTCTCCTTCTCCTCGGCGATCTTCGCCTCCGGTGCCTTGCTTAAGAACCGCTCGTTTGACAGCATACCGTTTACGCGGGCGAGCTCGCCGCTTAGGCGTTCCTTCTCCTTCATAAGGCGCTCCGTCTCCTTCGCCACATCGACAAGCTCCGCAAGCGGGATGTAGATGGAGGCATGGGGGATCACCACGGATACCGCGTCGTCGCTGATACCCGTCTTGTCCTGCTTAAGAATCACCTCGCCCGCATAGCCGAGCGTCGCGAAGAACACCCTGCTTCGCGCGAAAATGTCGAGAAGCTCCTGCTGTTTCGAGACTACAAATACGGTCGCTTTCCTGCTCGGCGGCACATTCATCGAGGTGCGCACATTGCGGATCGCGCGGACTGCCTCCTTGATGGTCTCAACATCGTGCTCCTCTTTTGCGAAATTCCAGTCTACCCGGTACTCCGGCCAGGACGAGATCATGATCGATTCTTCCTCATCCTGCAAATTGCAGAATATCTCCTCGGTGATAAACGGCATATACGGGTGCAAAAGCTTTAGGGAATTGTTTAACACTGTCTTTAACGTCCACAGCGCGGCTGATTTTGTACTGTCCTCATCGCTCCACAGGCGCGGCTTCACCATCTCGATGTACCAGTCGCAGAACTCCTCCCAGATAAAATCGTAGACCTTCTGGAGCGCGATGCCGAGCTCGAACCTGTCAAGGTTCTCCGTCACACCCTTCGCCAGCGTGTTCACCTTGGAGAGAATCCATTTATCCGCCATCGTAAGCTCTGTCAGAGACACGTTGAGCGCCGGCGCTTTCTCCATGTTCATCATAATGAAGCGCGAGGCGTTCCACACCTTGTTCGCGAAGTTCCTGCTCGCCTCGACGCGCTCCCAGTAGAAGCGCATATCGTTCCCGGGGGCGTTGCCCGTAATCAGCGTCATGCGCAGAGCGTCCGCGCCGTACTTATCAATGACCTCGAGCGGATCGATGCCGTTCCCCAGAGACTTGCTCATCTTCCGACCCTGACTGTCGCGGACTAGGCCGTGGATCAGGACGGTGTGGAACGGGCATTTCCCGGTCTGCTCGATTCCGGAAAATACCATGCGGATAACCCAGAAGAAAATGATATCGTACCCGGTCACAAGCACATCCGTCGGATAGAAATACGCAAGCTCCTCCGTCTTTTCCGGCCAGCCGAGCGTCGAGAACGGCCACAGGGCGGAGGAAAACCATGTATCAAGCGTATCCTCGTCCTGCTTTAAATGCGTGCAGCCGCATTTTGGGCATTTCTCCGGCATGGACTTTGCCACGGTGATCTCACCGCACTCCTCACAGTAGTAAGCCGGGATGCGGTGCCCCCACCAGAGCTGTCTGGAAATACACCAGTCGCGTATGCCCTCCAGCCAGTGAAGATACGTCTTCCCGAAGCTCTCCGGCACAAATTTCAGCTCGCCGCTCTTTAGCGCCGCGATCGCCGGCTTTGCCATCTCCTCCATGCGCACGAACCACTGCTGCTTCACCATCGGCTCCACGGTGGTCTTGCAGCGGTCGTGGGTTCCCACATTGTGGGAGTGGGGAACCACCTTCACAAGCAGCCCCTGTTCCTTTAAATCCTCGACCATCGCCTTTCGCGCCTCGTAGCGGTCCATGCCGTCGTATTTGCTCCCCGGGCAGTCGATCGTCGCATCGTCATGCATGATGCAGATCTCCGCAAGGTCATGGCGGCGTCCCACCTCAAAGTCGTTGGGGTCGTGGGCCGGTGTGATCTTCACGCAGCCCGTTCCGAACTCCTTATCCACATACTCATCCGCGATCACCGGGATCTCACGGTCGGTCAACGGCAGTCTCAGGGTCTTGCCGATCAGATCCTTGTAGCGCGCATCCGCCGGATTTACGGCAACGGCGGTATCGCCGAGCAGCGTCTCCGGGCGGGTGGTCGCGATCTCCACGAAGCGACCCTCCTCGCCTGCGATCGGATAATTGATATGCCAGAAAAAGCCGTCCTGCTCCTCATGCTCCACCTCCGCGTCGGAGATCGAGGTCCGGCACACCGGGCACCAGTTGATGATGCGGGAGCCCTTGTAGATATAGCCCTTCTCATACAGCTTGACAAACACCTCGAGAACTGCGTCGGAGCAGCCCTGATCCATGGTGAAGCGCTCTCTGTCCCAGTCCGCCGAGGAACCCATCTTATGAAGCTGTTTGATGATCCGCGCACCGTACTCCTTCTTCCAGTCCCAGCACGCCTCAAGAAAGCCGTCGCGGCCGAGATCCTGCTTATCGACGCCCTCCTTCTTAAGCTTGTCAATGACCTTCACCTCGGTGGCGATCGCCGCGTGATCCGTACCCGGCTGCCACAGCGTCTCATAGCCCTGCATCCTCTTGTAGCGGGTCAGGATGTCCTGCATGGTATTGTCCAGGGCATGACCCATGTGAAGCTGCCCCGTAATGTTCGGCGGAGGCATCACAATGGTAAAGGGCTTCTTCCCCTCCCGCTTTCCGCGCGCAGCGTCCGCGTGAAAATATTTGTTGTCCAGCCATTTCTGATAGAGCTTTTCCTCAATGGCAGACGGATCATAAGTCTTTTGCAGTTCTTTCATGGTTGTTTCCTTTCCTGTGAATATTTATTCGGCGTGCCGCCTGTGACAAAAGGATGCATCATCGCATCATCGCCCGGTACTCCTGCTTCCAGCGCTTTAAAAGGCCTGCCTCACCCGCCTGGCGCTTGATCGGGTCGCGCCCAAACAGTCTTTTAAGCCCGGCGACCTGCTCCGACTGCTCTGCCGCCTCGCGGGCACTTTGTATCTCGCCGTCCCACTTCTCCGCCAGCTCCCCTGTTACCATGGCTTTAAGGCGGTCGCCCAGCGTGAGAGCGGGATCGATCTTTGTAAGGAAATAGAGGTGCTTTAACACCTTCTCATCCGGCAGGCGTGCGTACGCCCCTTCAAACGCCTCAAATGCGCGCCCTGTCTGAAACATCCTCGCGTAGCAGGCTCCCAGATCATTTAAGACACAGCCCCTAAACCTCTCGTCCGAGACCGCATCATCGGGGAGCTCCAAAAGCTCCTGATACCGTGCTGCCGCACGCGCGTACTGTCGCATGGAAAACAGCATATCCGCCTTCATCTTCCCGTACTCGGCAGGGTGCTTTTTGCGGAGCCCCGCAACCTTCTGCCTGTACGCGGAGATCTCCGTCGGGCTGTAGTAATCGCATTCCTGCAAGATCATGATCAGCGTCTCGTCCGGATCTCCGCCGCTCTTTATCCATCGCTCCAGCTTAAGAGCCAGAAAGCCCTGGTTTAGCTGATCCCTCAAAAACTCCAAAAGCCTCTCCCCTACAAACCCGTCCATCACTAAGAGCGGGTACTGGTAGACCACATAGGAAAGCTCCTGGGAGGAATACAGGGAAATCCCAAGATCCTCCACATAATAGGGGCTTGTCACATCTTCCTGTCTGCAAAGTAATAAGCTCATAGCATAACCTCTTGTCTGATCTGTAATCCTGACGCGGGGAATAGCTCCCCGAACCCCTGATCCTTAATCTGCACCTCCATGGTGCGCTCATCGAGAAACCGCACCTGGACGCGCACCTTTGTCGTCCGGTCAGGACGCTCCGGGAAGCCCTCAAGCGGAATTGAGATCAGCTTCTTTTTTTTCGCGTCAAGGGGTGTCACAACAAGATCGATCGTCTTCTGTCTCTCAGGGATCACGTCCACCGCGGACACCCGCTCGTACCAGGCGTCGCCCGCCGCGGCTAAAACCACCGACGTCTCCTTTCCCCTGTGCACCACATCCATGGACACCGTACACTTTAAGCGGCCCTCACAGAGCATCGTGAACGGGTAGGAGGTCTGCTCTCTCATGGCATCAACCGCGCGGTAAGCCGCGCCCTTTGAAAAAACTGCCGGCTCCACATAGACGCGTCTTCCGGTGCAGAGAAGCTTCATAAACTCCTCCGCCCACTCCCTGTCCTCAAAGCCCTTTCCCATCAGGAATACGGACGAGTACGCCTTGCGCTTCATCAGGCGGTCCAGACAGGAGCAGAGGATCTTGTCCGCCAGCCGCGCGCCGGAGGCAGTCTTTAAGATATCCAGGTTAAAGGCTTCCTCCATATTCTCATATTCCGCCAGCACCGTCGTCTTTTTTAAGCCCCGCTGAACCTTCATCTCGTAATAGCGCAGACCCTCCCCCGAGAGGTCGTACATACCGACGGCGCCGTTCCAGATCTCCTTTTTCTGGCTCAGAATATAATAGATAAAGCTTTCCGTATGGCTGATGATACACACGCACTCATCCGGAACGCCGAGCTTCGCCGCACACTCGCGGAGCAGCTCGGACAGGCGCGGTTCCCAATTCCTGACAGTAAATACGATCCGGCGGATCTCTTCCGTCCAGTACTCCTTCCTTGCAAGCCCCACCGCCCGCTCTAAAAACAGCTCCAGAAGTTCTTTGCCCTCATACCGGATCTCTCCGAGCGTAGCCGTGCCCTCCTTTAAGGCAAGGTTTAAGAGCTTATCCACGAGGCTCCCGTCCCCCATTAGATTGTGGGCGTAAGCGTCCTCGCCGACAAACCACTCCTCACTGCTCTTGTGCTTACAGATCACCGTCGGGATCGTCCACGTTTTTTCTTCCTCGGCACAGTTTATCTGTGTGTATTCGTCACACAGGTCTATGCCCACTACCATTCCATCCATAAAAGTTCCCGCTCCCCGCGTACCGACCGCTACATCAGAGTAAACAGCTCCTCCATCATAGCATTATCCGTCAGGTATCGCTCCATTTTTTCTTTTAGCGCATCTTCCTTTTTCTGTGCAAGGCACCTGCCCATCTCATTTAACGCGGCATATCTGCTGTCGCTGTGGACTGTCGCGGCGCTGTCACAGGAGAGCTTTCCTTCCTGAAAAAGCCTCCTCGTCCCATCCTCGCGGCCATAGATGCGGTACTCTAACTCCTCGCCCTCAAACAGCGTCTTCTGGTGGACAAAAATGCCGGGATAAACCTTTCTCATCTCCGCCCGCGAGAATTCCCCGTCCTCCGGCAGGATCCTCACCATCAGCTCCGGGCGCTCATCCCTGCCACCGCGGTACTCCACGATCACCTTGTCCGTCACACTCTCCGGCATCGGCATGAGCCGCGCAAGGTCGCGGAAGCAGGCAAACACGCGCCCCTCATTTAGCAGCTGTTCCACCATTCTGCCGCAGAGCTCCTTTCGCTCCCCGTCAAGCGTATCCAGTGTGGAATAGTACTTTGTCAGCGCCATCATATAGATTGTTGGAATCTTAGCCTTGTCCGGCGCACTGTGCATGACGCCCTCAAGATAAGCAAATACGCGCTCCGAAGTTTCCATATTCCAGAGGAAATAGTCTGCCGACTTCATGGTAAAATATGCCTTTACCACCGTATCACTCGTCTTTTTGCCTGCCGCATACCAGTCAAACACCTGGTCTATATGCAAAGTCTCGCCGGTAAACATCATCTGCGCCAGAAGCCGCTCCGGCATATCATAGGTCTCGATGTGCTCCCGCACGCTCCTGTTTAAGATCCGGAACATCTGATCTGTGGAACCGTTAAAATGTTCACAAAGATAATCTAACAGCACGCTGTCGTACTTTCCCTCCACGAACAGACGCCACGCCATATGCAAAAGTCCGTCATCCTCGTCAAACAGCTTCTGAAGAATCATCCGCGTACACAGCTTAAGCAGCCGGCTCACAGGGATTCCCTCATATCCGTAGCGCTTCACCACCTCGTACGCCTCCCGGATATAGTCCTGACCGATCAGGGTCTCACAGATTCCCGCACGCTCCTTATGGCTTAAGCAGTCGACAGACAGCTCCATCAGGTAATCCACGTCATCGCCGCCGGTGTCCTCCTCCGACTTAAGACGCCCTCGGTAGTACTCGATCATGCGGGTCAAAATCTTGTGTTTAAATAAAGGGTGAAGCCGCAGATCCTGCGACGCGCGCTTTAAGGTCAGCACATCCGCCTCGCCGGAAATCCCGGATTCCACGATCTCCCCGCACTCTTTAAGCCGCAGCATCGGATGCCCGGGGTAGACCTCATAGCACCGCTCCTCAAGCTCTCCCGTATTCTCCTGCTCCATGGCTGCCTGCTTCCGGTAAGGGATATTGGAATAACGGTTGCCGTAATCATCCTGGAAAAGCAGTACGGGGCGTCCGGAGAACAGCGGCACATAAGCCACACCATCCTTCACGGGATACACATCCTCCCCGTCCATCTCCTCATAGCACACCACCACAGAGCGGATGTGCGGATTGTTAAGACGCACACGGTAGGACTTTAAGATGGACGGCAAAACCCGCGCCACCTTCTCATCGATCATCTCCTTGTAGATCATGTGCCGGTAAAGCACCACAAGTCTGCGGTTGATCCTGGACTTTAAGAGCTGTTCCATCGCAAACTGCGTGGTCTCCCGCTCATACTGCTTATAGAGCGCCGCCTCCGGCTTCATAAATTTTATAATATTCATGTAAAGCAGGGAACGGCTGTAATCGTCTAAGGACTTCTCGTAGGAAAAGTACAAGAGCACCTCCTTCGGAAGCAGGTACGGGTACTCCCTCGGGAGGGAGTACAGATAATACTCATAGAGCCGTGTCAGGCTCACCCCCGCCTCGATTGCCTTCTGATACCAGGGGAAAGCCTCCTCGCCGCGGCGGTCTCCCTTGATCATCATGCAGCAGACGGCACTTAAGAGTTCCTTATCCTTGTACTTCTCATAGAGCGCGACTAAAATCCTTAAGGAAAGCGCCCGGTAATGTCTGGAAGCCGCGGCGAACCGTGCAACGCGGAGCGCGAGCTCAAGCGGGATCAGATCCTGTTTGACGGCAAACATCATCACCTGCCTCTCAAAGGAACCAAGCCCGGCAAGAAGCTGCGGATCCTTCTCATAAAGCTTAAATGCATGGGCATAGAGATAGGGGCTTCGGCAGCCCGCCTCAAACATCGCGCGCATCTCGTCCAGACACTCCGACGGATTTTCCCGGATGCTCGGCTCAAGCGCCAGCCGCAGCAGGTACAGCCGTATGCTGTCCGGCTTTTCCGAAAGGAACGCCCCCACCACACGCAGCAGATTCTCACGCTGCCCTTCCTTCTTCTGGAGCTGCATGAGCAGATACTGATACATACAATAGAAATCGGGATTCTTTTCTTTTAGTTCCGCCGTAAGGGGCTTGTGATCCTCCAAAAGAACCGCTGCCCTATCCCGCTGTCCCTCGAGCAAAAAAAGCTCCGCCTGGCTCAGGATGAGGAAGATATCCTCGCCGCTTGCGCGGCGCATCCGCTCTAAAACCTGCTTCATCTGGTTGATCAGGAGCCGATCCTCGTAAATCCCCATCTCATACTGAAGGCGCAGACACAGATACTCATGCAGATCCTTCTGGCGGCCATGACCGGACCGCTCCGGCTTCTCGCCGTCAAACTGCGCCTCCACAGGCACAGCGATCGTTTCCCGGATCGTGGAGACGATAAGAGCGCCCAGATTCTTTCCGCGGTGGAGGTGAGACGGGTTTACCCGGTACGGCACCATACAGATGCCATCCTTAAAATCATCGGGGCCAAAGGCGCGCTTCGGAAGTTCCAGAAAGTCCCCGTCCGCAGCCACATCAAAACGCACATACCCCCAGGTGCTGCCTCGCACCTCAAGCTCCGCCTGCACCGGCTCCTTCACCCCGTCATACCGGCGCGGCGAGGCGTCCACCTCAAGGCTCACCGGCTTCTTCGCCCCGAGCGCCACCAGAAACTCCTCCAAACGGTTTTGGTGGTTCAAGCCCCCCTTAAGCCCGTCATAGAGCGCGCGGATATGCAGATCCTGCATAAACGGCGCTTCCACAAAATCACGATATTCAAACAGGCGCAGAGCCAGATCCTTGTCCTGCCTTGCAAGCTCCGCAAGATCCGCAGGAGTTTTCAGCTTCGCAAGCATCTTCCCCGATGCGCCGATATCAATGGAAAAAGAATATGGCAGCTTCCTCTCGCCGCCATTGGTCACAAGATAAAAAGCCCCCTCGATCACATCCGCTCCAGACAGGTTTCTGCTGTCCACCTCGTAGGAAACACGGTTCCGGTTCCCCCCGAACGTATCGCTTACGAGCCTGACACGCATATTGGAAGAATACACCAGGCCCTTAATAAATCTGCCCTGTGCCTCCGCCACATACAATTCTTTTCTTGTCACCTCTCCGGCATGAACCGTCTCCGTGATGGTCTCCGGCGTTACCAGAATCTTAAGCTGCTCCGCATCTACGATTCCCTTCGCCAGCCGGTTAATTCTTTCTCTCATAGTACCACCTGTCAAAAATGCTCTCCGCGACAGTTTTCACGCATTCCCTGACCGCCGCGCATACTCTTTCGTAACAGTTCAGCTATGCGGCGTCTTCCGCGGATTTTACGCCGCAGCTCCCGGACAGACAGCCCGTGTGACACGCTGCGTTTCCTGCTCGGTCTGCGCGCTTATTAGCCGCCAGTCGCGCAAACTCGCCGCCCGCGACCGAGGTGAGCCGTATGGCTGAACTGTTACCTCTTTCATTATAATATCACATTTTAACTTGATTTAAAAGGATTAAATTGGTATGATTAAAAAAAACTTTGTGATGAGAGAGGCGGCCCCATGTTATCTGAACCGATGACGCTCTATAAACTGATGAATCTCTATATGCTCAAGCAGGTGAATTTCCCGCTGACCAACGCGCAGCTCACCGATTTTTTCCTACAGCACGAGTACGCCAGCTATTTCACGCTGCAGCAGGCGCTAAACGAGCTCCAGGAATCGGGGCTTATCCGCACCGAATCCACCCACAACAGCACACGCTATGTGATCACGCACGAGGGGGAGGAAACCTTAAGCTTCTTCGGCAAAAATATTTCTCCCGCGATCATTGAGGATATGGACAACTATTTGAAGGACAACAGATTCCGCATGCGCAATGAGGTCGGCACCGTCTCGGACTATTATAAGTCCACCACCCAGGACTATGTCGTGCACTGTGAGGTCCGCGAGGGACGAAACACGCTGATCGGCCTTGATATCGCCGTCCCGGACAAGGAGCAGGCAGAGGCGATGTGCGCCCGCTGGAAGGACAAAAGTCAGGAAATCTACGCGTTTGTAATGAAAACGCTCATGAGCGGGGAGGAAGCATAGCGCTTCCTCCCTTTTTATTTCATAGGAAAATTCGTCCTATGAAACAAAAACGCTCCGCTTAGGATGCGCACTTCGCGCTTAGGAATGAGGCTGCTGACGCAGCCGCTTAAGGCGCAAGAGTTCCGCAAGCGGAACTCTTTTTTTACTACTCCACATATCCGTTCGGATTATTCTTCTGCCATCTCCAGGAATCCTCGCACATCTCACGAATGCCATACTTTGCTCTCCAGCCAAGCTCCCTCTCGGCCCTTGACGGGTCTGCGTAGCACTGCGGGACATCGCCCGCGCGGCGCTCCTTGAATACATAGTTGATCTTTAAGCCGTTGGCCTCCTCAAACGCCTGGATCACGTCGAGAACGCTGTATCCGACGCCGGTTCCCAGATTGTAGGTCCACACGCCGCCCTGCTCCTTTCCGAGCTTCTCAAGCGCCTTTACATGGCCGTCCGCTAAATCGACCACATGGATATAGTCGCGCACACAGGTACCGTCCGGAGTGTCATAATCGTTGCCGAACACGCCGAGGCAGACGAGCCTTCCGACCGCCACCTGGGTGATATACGGAAGCAGATTGTTTGGAATTCCCTTCGGATTCTCACCGATTCTGCCGGACTTATGTGCGCCGATGGGGTTGAAATAGCGAAGCAGCATCACCTTCCACTCCGGGTCCGCCGTGTGAAGGTCCGTCAGGATCTGCTCCAACATCCCCTTCGTCCGCCCGTAGGGATTGGTGATCTCCCCCTTCGGGCACTCCTCCGTGATCGGAACAAACGCCGGGTTCCCGTAAACCGTGGCGGAGGAGCTGAAGACAATGCTCTTACAGCCGTAGCGGCGCATCACATCGCACAGGATCAGCGTCCCCGTAATATTGTTGTGGTAATATTCAAGCGGCTTGTACACCGACTCGCCCACCGCCTTAAGACCTGCGAAATGGATCACCGCGTCAATTTTTTCATTTTGGAACACAGAGTCAAGCACCGGCTCGTCGAGAAGATCCACCTCGTAAAATGTGAGCGTCTTTCCCGTGATCTCCTCCACACGCTTCAAGGATTCCCTGCACGAATTACACAGGTTGTCCACCACAACCACGTCGTAACCCGCATTTAAAAGCTCCACACAGGTGTGGCTCCCAATGTAGCCCGCACCGCCCGTAACAAGAATCGTCGCCATCTTAATTCCTCCCTCCAAACGTTTTGCTTCACAGGACGAACTTTCCTATGAAACGAAAAAGTGCTCTCCCAATCATTATATATGGGAAAGCACTGAAATACAATGTATTTTTTTCTTTTCTTCCAAATGCGTAACAGTTCAGCCATGCGGCTCACCTCGGTCGCGGGCGGCCTTTTCGTTTTTGTTCGGTCGCGCCCACAGTATTCTCTTTTGTTCGGTCGACGGATGTAAAACTTTTGCTCGGGCACCTCGCAAAAGTATTCACCGTCTTCCCTCACAGTAGGGTTTACACCGGTCTCCCTCACGGTAAGGTTTGCACAGCGCTCCCTCGGGGCTGGACAATATCAGCCGCAAGGCCCCAGAAGACAGACCCGGTGACGATAGCGAGGCTTCCGTAGCGAGGTCTGCGCTAGCTGCCGCCACAAAGCGCACTGTCCGAGCGAAGCGAGTTTGCGCGACT
>SFNH01000091.1 GCA_004554205.1 Clostridium sp. | reverse complement strand
TAAAAGTGAGAGTGTCCGCGGATGCCGCAGAGAGATGGACAGCGGCAGTGTTTTCGGACAATGACGAAGGAGACAGATTATGTCAAAGGCAGATGTGGTATTGGGTTGTTTCTATGGTGATGAAGGGAAAGGAAAGGTGATCGATTATCTCGCGGCGGGTGCGGATATCGCGGTGCGCGCCACGGGCGGCGACAATGCGGGCCACACGATCCGTGTGGACGACGTGAAGTATGCGATGCACCTGATCCCGTCAGGGATCCTGTCCGGTCACACCGTTGGCGTGATTGGAAACGGTGTGGTCTTAAACCCGGAGGTTTTGCTTGACGAGATCAAAAATCTCAAGGCCCACGGCTATGACGTGGAGCATAATTTAAAGATCAGCGACAAGGCGCACATCATCCTACCGTACCATCAGCTTCTTGATAAGGCGCTCGAGAAGGCAAGGGCTGCCTCGAAGATCGGGACCACCGGAAAGGGCATCGGACCGGCGTACTGCGATAAGTATGAGCGCTGCGGGCTGCGCGTGGAGGATCTTTACAGTGCGCATTTTAAGGAGAGGCTTCGTGAGCTCCTTAAGTCGCGGAAGGCTCTGGTGAAATTTTATGACCCGGAGGAAACTGCCGTCGATAGTGAGCTTGACTTTGACACAATTTTAACAAAGTATACAGACTACGCCCGGCAGCTAAAGCCGTATGTGTGCGATACAGTCACCTACCTGCACAAAGCGCTGGAGCAGGATAAGAGGGTGATCGTGGAGGGCGCACAGGCGACGCTGCTCGACATTGATTTCGGCTCGTACCCGTTTGTCACCTCCTCAAATCCGACGATCGGCGGCATCATTACCGGCACGGGCTTAAGCGCCTGCGATATCGGAAATGTGTACGGCGTGATCAAGGCGTACTCGAGCCGCGTGGGCGAGGGCCCGTATGTGACGGAGCTCAAGGACGCCACCGGCGACAGGATTCGCGAGCTGGGGCATGAGTACGGCACAACGACGGGAAGACCCAGGCGCTGCGGCTGGCTGGATCTGGTGACGCTTAAGTACGCGAAGCGCATCAATGGTCTGACCGGGCTTTCCGTAAACCATCTCGATACTATCGGAAAATTTGACAAAATCAAGGTGTGCGTGGCATATGACTGCGACGGGACGGTGACGGAGGACTTCTCCACGAATCTGGAATTCTTAGGCAGCGCGAAGCCTGTTTACAGGGAGCTTGCCGGAAACTTCGGCGACCTTTCAGGCTGTGAGCGCTTCGAGGATCTCCCGGAGAATGCGCAGGCGTACATCCGCTTTATCGAGGAGTACATCGGCGTTCCGGTGAAATTTATCGGAACCGGGGCGGACAGGGAAGCGATGATCGTGAGACTATAAGAGACAGAGGGGCTGCGGGGGAGGATTTCCTGACGGTCTTTAGGGATCGCAGGACTCCGAACTTAAGCCCCTTTTAAAACAGAAACTAA
Organism: Clostridium sp.; assembly: GCA_004554205.1. Lineage (GTDB taxonomy): Bacteria > Bacillota > Clostridia > Lachnospirales > Lachnospiraceae > Brotaphodocola. The sequence continues at coordinate 6,180 of SFNH01000091.1, read as the reverse complement.
CACTTTGCGATCAGGTATGTAAGGAGTTGTTTCACATAGACCTCAAGACAGCTTTCGTCGTTGGGACACACATCGTCCAGAGCAACGTAGGAGAGCTTGTCCTTCGGGTCATGCTTCATCACCGGTTCCCAAACCGGCTCAAACTGAGGGAGAAAGCATCCCTCTTTTTTTGTGTAGCAGGTCTGCGCCGTGGCCTTTACGCGCGCGCTTTTGTCCACATATTCGCCGACGCTCTTGTGCACGGCGGTATCCTCGTAGATCAGATAATAGTAATCCTTATAGTTGGGGTAGAAATGCTTAAGCGTCCCATCAAATAATTCTATCGTGAAGGTAATGCGGTTTTTGTTTACCTCGCACGAGACGGGTGCGGCTTCGCACGAAAACGGAACCGGAACATCATAGTCGCTTTCCAGGACAAGTTCAAGTCTGCGGCCCGGCGCTCCGAAAACGTCTGTTTCCGTAAAGGTCCTCCGGCTCTTTAAGCGGAGCGGATGCTCGAAGAAATCCGGGTAGCTCAGTATGGGAAGGATCAGAGGCATCCCCTTTAAATCATCCTCATTGTGCAGGATCAGAAGATCATAGAGGGAATCCGCGCGGGTCATCAGATAATCCTGATACACACAGGTAAGCTCTCCGCCGGAGTATTTGTCGCTCCGGGATACTCCTAAGAACTGCTCGATTGACTTCTGCTTCATGCTCTGGGGGCCCAAAAGTCTGCGGTAGGGCCTGATCCTTTTGTAGATATCCACGCTCGCGACAGAAGAAAAGCTGTATGGCAGATGGTAGTGGGCGCAGCGCCTCAGAAGATACGGGATGTCGAAGGTGTCGCCGTTAAAGTGGATCACGGTCTTAAAAGCCCCCAGAAACCCGAAAAATGCGTGCAGCAGCGCCTCCTCGGAGTCTGCCGTGTCGGCGAACCACTGGATCAGATGCCAGCCGCCGTCCCGATAGTAAGTGCAGCCGATGAGATAGAGGTTTGAATGGGCGCCCGAAAAGCCGGTGGTCTCAATATCAAAAAAGAGAAGCTCCTCAAGCTTCCCGATCCGCTCAAGGGGGTAGGTGTCGGGGAGGTCGAGGCATTTTTCTATGGTTATCATTAAATTCTCCTGTGTCTGTCGTTATATCTATTATCCTGATTATAGCGGCAGAAACGTGGAAAGTCAATCGGAACCGTGGAAAAACCGAATGTTTGTTCGCATATCCTGCTTGCCAATGAATGAAAATTATGGTATAATAGCCGCGAGCGGCTATTATCGTTCGCAGTCGCCAAATGCCTGCGAGCAGGCGCTTGGCTCGTTGCTTTATGGTATACTTATCACAATATCAAGAGTGAATGAATCAAAAGCATAAGAAGGGAACGTGAGACATGAAAAGTACGGTTTGCCATTTCGATGGCAGCAATGAGGCGTTGGAAAATATCTTAAGTGAGACGGAGAGAACGGCGGCCTACGCAAACCTCGGGAAGAAGGAAGCCCTGCAGCTTCGTCTGCTCGCGGAGGAGCTGACGGGAATTTTAAGAGGGGTCGCGTGTGATTTTGAGGCGGATTTCTGGATTGAGAAGGAGGATGGGACTTTCCGGCTAAACCTGACCGCGGATACCCGCTTGGACCGCGAGAAGAAGGATAAGCTGATCTCCTTTTCCTCCCGAGGAGAAAACGAGGCGGATCGCGGGATCATGGGGAAGATCGCCGGCATTTTTGAACTGTACATGGACAGCTATGATGAGGTCGGAACCTACTGCGCGGAGTCGGGGATCGTGCTTCCGAGTATGCAGATGATGGACAGCGGGAATATGATGCTTAACGGCGGCTGCCAGATCTGGTCGCTTCAGAACTACAAAAGCAATATTCTTTCCGGACATAAGGAGGAGTGGGACGAACTCGAGCGCTCCATCGTGGCAAACCTTGCCGATGATGTGACAGTAGGTGTGCGCAATCAGAAGGTACGGCTGACCGTGATCAAAACATTCTGACAGCGCGCGGCGGTGAAAGGGAAATGATATGGCTTTAAAACTGACGCTTTCCGTTCTTTGCAATGCGCTCCTCTCCGTGAGCCTGTATCTGATGGAAAAACGCACGGCTTTCGGAAAACTCAGCCGGAAAAAAAGACAGTGCGTGATCGGGCTGCTCTTCGGGCTGGCCGCGGCCTTTGCGACGGAATACGGTGTGGATATCGGCGGGGCGTTTGTGAATGTCCGGGACGCATCGCCCCTCTGTGCGGGGCTTATTTTCGGCGCCCCCGCGGGCATCATAGCCGGAGTGATCGGCGGGGTCTACCGCTGGTTTGCCGCTCTGTGGGGCGCGGGTACATACACGAGACTTGCCTGCTCAGTATCCGCGGTGATGGCGGGTCTCATCGCCGCCGCTCTGAGAACGTATATGTTTGACGACAGGAAGCCGACGTGGATCTATGGTTTCGGGATCGGCGCGGTCTGTGAAGTCTTTCATATGCTGATGATCTTCTTTACCAATATGGGTGACGCACGCTATGCCTTTACTTTTGTTCAGAAGGCAACGCTTCCGATGGCGCTTGCGAACAGCCTTGCGGTGGGCGCCGCGGTCATGGCTGTCTCCGCGCTCGGAAGGGAAAAGCTCAGCCTTAAAAGGGAGCAGAAGCAGATATCACAGACCTTTCAGTTCTGGCTGTTTATCTGTATTGTCGTCGCGTATACGGCTACGAGCGCGTTTGCCTATGTGCTGCAGACCGGTATGTCAAAGAAGGTGACAGAGACGCTCATCGCCGTAAATCTGGAAGATGTCCGCCGGGATATCGCCGGGGCAGAGCCCTCTCAGGTGATAAGCGCCGCTGCAAACCGCCATATCGGGAGCAACGGGATCATTCTGATATGCGATGAAAACGGAACGGTTCTCACGGCTGGGAGCAGGCATACAGGTGAGAACATAAGTTCGATCGGAATTGTGTTCGATCGGGCTTCCATGGCGGAGAATACGATGTTTGAGACGGTGGCTGATGGCGAGCCCTGCTATTTTGCCTATGTCACAGAGGGAGAGTATTTGATCGTCGGCCTGCTTCCGAAAAGCGAGGCATTGTTCATGCGTGACGCCTCCATTTATGTGAGCATTTTTATCGAGGTTCTCATCTTTGCGGTGCTGTTTGTCCTGATCTATTTCCTGATAAAGCGCGTGGTGATCGACAACATCAGAAAGATCAACCGCTCGCTCGCCCGGATTACGGGCGGAGACTTAAATGTCACCGTAAATGTGCGCACGAGTGAGGAATTTGCGTCTCTCTCGGATGATATCAACTCAACCGTGAGCACGCTGAAACGCTACATCGCCGAGGCGGCGGCGAGGATCGACAGGGAGCTTGAGTTTGCAAGGCAGATTCAGCGCTCCGCCCTCCCTTACGCCTCATCGCTAAAGAGCGCCGGGGGAGCGTTTGAGCTGGACGCCCGGATGTTTGCGGCAAAGGAGGTCGGCGGGGATTTCTATGATTTTTATATGCTCGGCGGCGATAAGCTCGCCTTTCTGATCGCCGATGTGTCGGGAAAGGGCATTCCCGCGGCGATGTTTATGATGCGGGCGAAAACGACGATCCGCGATCTTGCGGAGAGCGGGCTTGAGCTCTCGGAGGTATTTGCGAAGGCAAACGATAAGCTGTGCGAAAACAACGAGGCGGGGATGTTTGTGACCGCGTGGATGGGCGTGTTGGATTTAAAAACGGGGCTCTTACAATTTGCCAATGCCGGCCACAATCCGCCTCTTTTACGCCGCGCGGACGGTGCATTCGAGTACCTTAAGGTGCGCTCCGGCCTGCTTCTCGCGGGGGTAGAGGGGGCGCCGTACCGGAAAACTGAGCTTACGCTCATGCCGGGTGATCAGATCTTTCTCTACACGGACGGCGTGACGGAGGCGACGAATCAGGATGAGCGGCTCTACGGCGAGGAGCGGCTGCTCCGCTTCCTGAATGAGCATCGGGGAGCCTCCCCCGGCGAGCTTTGCGGTCTTGTCAAGGAGGATGTCGACCGCTTTGTGGGTGAAGCTTTGCAGTTTGACGACATTACCATGATGGGCGTAAGGCTTAAGGCAGTCAGAGGGGAGAACCTGGTCGCACTTGTGCCGGACAAAGCCTCACTGGAAACCATCCGCGATTTTACCTGCGAGCTCGCGGAGAGGTTGGGCGCCGGCCCGGGACTTTCCGGAAAACTTCATATTGTAGTGGACGAGATTTATTCCAATATTGTCAATTACAGCGGGGCGACCATCGCGGAGGTGTCCTGGCAGCTTGCGGACGGCAAAGTACATCTCACTTTTTCGGATAACGGCGTCCCGTATGACCCGCTTGAAACGGCGGAGCCGGATATAACCCTTTCTGCCGAGGAGAGAGAGATCGGCGGGCTCGGGGTCCTTATGGTGAAGAGGTTTACGGAGACGATGGAGTACCATCGCGAGGACAATCGCAACATTTTGAAGATTGTGATCGCGTTACCATATGAAAACACAGGAACAGGAGGTTTTTAAGGATGAAAAAGAAAATGAATCAGAAACGAGTCGTGGCGGGAGCCATCGGACTGCTCTGTGTGGCGGCTCTTCTGTCCGGCTGCGGGGCGAGGACGAACGCTCCGGCCGAGGAGACGAAAACGGCGGAGGAGACGCAGGCGCAGGATCTTGTGATAGAGACACAAGACCGGACCGCAGAGCAGGCGGAGGGTCAGACACAGGAGAAGGGCGCAGACTGGTGCAGACTTGATGAAAAGACCGGCGCCGTCTCGGTGCGCCTGCCTGCCGGGGTCGGCACAGGCTATTCATGGAGCTATACCATATCCGGGCCTGAAGACGCGGATTCCCTGGAGCTTATGACAAGGCAGTTTGCGTACAATGACAAGGGGAAAAATGAGGACGGCCTAAGCGGAGTCTGGATCGCCGATTTTGTCGGTGTGCCGTCCGAGGCGGGCATGACCGCGACGGTGACATTCCGCTATTCCCGTGGTGAAAAGCTCTGTGATGTCCGCTGCATGGAGGTGAAGTCCGATAAGGACGGGAGGATCACGAGCGTGGCTCCGGCCTCAGTCATGGAGACTGCGGATCTTAAGGGCGCCGCGGAAGGGGGAGAGCCTGACATTGCCGACAATGGCGAGCTGACGCTTGATGCGATCCTTGAAAAAAACACACTCTTCGCTATCCTGACAGATCATTCCTCCGTCACCTACTCGATAGACTATCTTGATGGGAACGATCAACCGGAAAGTTCGATCAGGAGCGAGTACATCATGCATGAGGGGAAGCTCTGGTATGAGAGCGTCAACAGCTCCACAGAGGGCTATGAGACAAAGAGCTGCGGCTATACAGGCGACGGAGTGCCGGGGGCGTACTACTCTTATTCTCCGACAGATGGGGCAAAATTTATGGAGCTCTATCCGGCAGGCGAGTATGAAACCTTTATCTCCGAGCTCTGGCCCCTTAATAACTGGCTCTGGGAGAAGGATTATGAGGGAAGGAAAAGAACGGTAAAGGATCAGGGCTTTCAGGACGGAGCTTTAATTATGGAGGTTAAGACGGAGCATCCCGATTTTCCGAGACAGGAAAGTCTGCTTTATATCGATCCGGAGACGGGGCTGATCGTTTCTCTGGAGACCAGTTCATATGACGAATCTGGAAAGCCATTTTTGGTGACTAAGATTCATTTTTCCTATGACGAGCCGTTCCTGCCGGAGGCGGAGGCGCAGGGGATGATCACCGGTGCGGAGAATCCCTGCAGCCTTAAGCTTACGATTACGGACAGCCGGACCGGTGATACGGAAACACAGGAATTCAAGGTCGCAAGGGATGCGGAGGTCTCTTTCCGCTCAAAGCAGGAGCACGGCGCCTACTACGATGCCGCCCACACGGAGCCCGCGGGTCTGTTTGACGTGTCAGGGGATATCTGTGAGGTATATGCGGTGATCGGCGCAGAGGAGTAAAATAAGGATAAGGAGGAAATTATCATGACAATCAACAGGGAGTTAAAGGGAAATAAATTGACGCTGAGCCTTGAGGGCAGGCTGGATACGACCACGGCGCCGGAGCTTGAGAGGGTGGTGGAGCAGGAGCTTGAGGGCGTAACGGAGCTTGTCGTGGATCTTGAGAAGCTGGAGTACATATCCTCCGCGGGTCTGCGTGTGCTGCTCGCGGCGCATAAGAAGATGAAGGGGCAGGGCCCAATGACAGTCCTGCATCCCAA